>JACQVR010000099.1 GCA_016209705.1 Planctomycetota bacterium | reverse complement strand
GTAACGTTACAAATAATTCTCAAAATATTATGTAACAACGTACAAGAGGAGGTAGACGAGGATGCCGGTGATGTTCACGTAGAGCCAGAGGGGCAGCGTCCAGCGGGCCAGCCGGACGTGGCGAGCGAGGCGGTCGCGCCATCCCAGCCACACCGTCGCCAGCGCCATCGGCGCCACCATGCCGGCCAGTACCGTGTGCGATCCGAGCACCCCAAAATACACCGGCCGCATCCACCCCTCCCCGTGATAACGCACGAGCCCTGCGTTGAAATGGTAGTACAGGTAAGAGGCCAGGAACACGACGGAAACGAGCAACGCCGAAACCATGCATGCCTTGTGAAGCGTCACGCGCCGCCGGAGGATGAAGTAGAAACCCAGGCACAACAAGGCGGCTCCTCCGCCGTTGAGCGCGGCGTTGACGCGGGGAAGCGTGCGCAGCGACATCCATCCCTCCGGTTCCCGCGCCAGGCGACGGGCATCGCGCGCCAACCGGATCAGCGCCTCGGAGGTGGAATATTCGTACAGGCCGCGCAGCCTCCCCCGCCGATCCACCAGCACAAAGCGCGTATCGTGCAGGATTTCGGAGCCTGGAGTCGGATCCGGAACCGGCCGTGCTTCCAGGTGAAAGCGGTCATATACCAGGTTATAGACCTCACGACCCGTGACGAAGAACCACCGCTGCGGATCCGCTTCCCACCGCTCGGCGAACCGCCTCAACACCTCCGGCGTATCGCGGTCCGGATCCACGCTGAACGTGACGAACCGGAGGCCGCCTTCCCCGGACAGCCGCTCCTGCACCTGCTTCATCCCGTCCGTCATCAGCGGGCACGGGCCGGCGCAATTCGTGAAGATGAAGTTGGCGATCCATACCTGGCCGCGCAGATCCGCGCGGCCGAACGGCCGCCCGCTCCGCTCGGTCAGCGACCACTCGCCGATCTCGAACATCTCCGGAAGCGGCGCGGCGGGATGCGTCAGCGCCCAGCCCGCGGCCGCCAGCGTCCCCAGCATCGCCAGGTTGACCGCCGCCCACAGCAGCTTCTGCATGTTGTTACGATATCATTTGAAAATATTTTGTAACGTTACAATAAGTTTTGAGAATATATTGTAACGAACGCTCCCCGAGGTTCAGTCCGCAGGAATCTCGCGAGACGCGTCGGACGCGCCGCGGGAAGCGCCGACCGGCTTGGTCTTGCCGTACTTCACGAAAAGGAGGACCATCATCACGAGGAGGACCGCCAGGATGCCGAGCATGAGATAGATGCTCCATCCGAATCCCTGGAAGAGGTCGCTCACCTGCTGACCCGCACCTGCCCCGGAGGTGTACGGATCTTCCTTTCAACCCGGACACATCGCGCGTTCCTTTGCGTACGTTAGGGTGGCGTCATTCCGGTCGAGCCGCTTGCCCCACGCAGGCGGCGAACATGATCGCCCCGAACATCCCGATCACCGCGACGGCGGGCCATGCCATCCGGCCTTCCGACAGAGCGTGGCGCACCGCCGACATTCCATAAGATAGCGGATTCAGACGGACCGTCCACTGCAACCACGCGGGAGCGCCCTCCACGGGAAACAACGCGCCCGACAAGAACCACATCGGCATCAGGAACAGGTTGATGACCGCATGGAAACCCTGAGCGGAATCCATTCGCCACGCGACCAAGAATCCCAGACCCGTCAGCCCGAACGCGATGATCATGAACAGCGCTCCCGCCTGCAAGGCCCCCACCGGCGTGACGCCGACGCCGGCGAGCGGTCCCAACGCCAGGAACAGCCCCGCCTGCGCCACCGCGATGGCCGTCCCTCCGAGGAGCTTCGACAGCACGATCGACGAGCGCGGCACCGGCGAGGCCAGCACTCCCTGAAGGAATCCTTCGCGCCGATCTTCGATGATCGAGATCGTGGAAAAGATCGCCGCGAACAACAGGATCAACACCGCGGTCCCCGGAAACAGATAGACCAGATAGTTCGCGCCGTCCCCTCGAAACGAGCCGTGGAATCCCGACCCCAGCAGCACCCAGAATACGATCGGCGTTCCGAGGGCGCCGACGATCCGGTTCCGCTGCCTGAAGAACCGCACGATCTCGCGCCATGTCAGCGAAGCGACGGGAATCATAGGGCACTTGAAGTACCGTCTTCGTTCATCAATCTCCGGCCGGTGCGATGCACGAAAACGTCCTCCAGCGTCGGCTTCCCCACCGTCACGGATTCGATCTCTCCGGGAAACGCCTCGATCAGGCGCGTCACGAACTCGTGCCCCCGAGCGATCTCGATACGGATCGTGCGATCGATCACCGCCGGGGCCACCTCAAACCGGCCGCGCATTTTTTCGCCGAGCGCGGCGGGATCGCGCGCCGCGACCGTTACCACGTCTCCCGAAATCTCGGCCTTCAGCGCGTCGGGCGTACCGGACGCAACCATCCGGCCTCCGGCCAGGATCCCCAGCCGGTCGCAGCGCTCCGCCTCTTCCAGAAGGTGCGTCGTCAGAACGACCGTCACTCCATGGAGCTTCTTGAGATGGGACCACAAGTCCAGCCGGGCGCCCGGATCCAAGCCCGTGCTGGGTTCATCCATGATCAAGACCTCGGGCCGGGGCAGGAGCCCTTTGGCGAGCTCCACGCGACGGCGCAAGCCTCCCGAAAGGGTCTCGACCCGGTCGCGGGCCCGCTCCTCGATGTGAAAAAGCGACAGGAGTTCCCGCATCCGTTCCCGCAGCGGTCGTCCCGCCCACCCGTACAAATGTCCGTGATGCCGCAAGTTCTCGGCCACGGTAAGCTTGCCGTCCAACGCGGGAGCCTGAAACACGACGCCCAACGCGCGCCGGACCGCGCGCGGCTCCGCCATCACGTCTCGGCCCAGAACGCGGGCGCGACCCGAGGAGGGAACGATCAGCGTCGCCAGGATCCGAAACAGCGTCGTTTTTCCGCCGCCGTTGGGACCCAGCAGACCAAAGATCTCACCCGACCGGACGGCGAAGGAGACGCCGTTCAAAGCGACACGGTCGCCGTAGACGTGGCCCAGTCCGTCCGCTTCGACCGCGACGTCAGACATCGTCAATGCGACGCGGCCTTCAGGACCTCGCCGGGCGTGGTGTGATCCCCGAACGCGACGTCGGGAAAGTTGGAAAAGAGGATGACGAGCACGAGAACGAGCGGGAACAACGCGACGCCGTAGAAGTAGCTCTTCTCGTGCCTCAGGTGCATGAAAAACAGCGTCACGATCGACGCCTTGAACGACGCGATGACGAGGCCGATGGCGATGTTGGTCCCGTGGCCCAACGCGTGGAAAAGCTGCGATTGCCCCACCGTGAGCGCTGTGCATGCGAGGAGCGCGAAGAACACGTTCCAGTAGACCCGGGTCGAGATCTGCGCGGACATCGGTTTACCCTCCAGTCACAACAGATACACGATCGGGAACAGGAAAATCCACACAATATCGACGAAATGCCAATACAGACCGACGTTCTCGACCTTGGTGTATCGTTCGGGCCCGTAGTGCTTGATTCCGAGCAGCAGCAACAGCAACGCGATGATGCCGCCCAGCACGTGCAGGCCGTGAAAGCCGGTCATCAAGAAATAGCAGCTAAAGAAGGTGCTCGTGTTCGGATAGATTCCATGCGCGAACTTGCCGGAATACTCGAAGAATTTGACCACCAAGAAGGCGCTTCCCAGGAGCGCGGTCAGCAGGACCATGTTCCGGCACTTCGCCCGATCCCCCTTCGAGATGGCGTTGACGCCGAGCACCATCGTCAACGAGGAGCAGATGAGCACGGCGGTGTTGAGCGCGGCGAGGACCCAGTTCAGCTCCTTCTGACCCGCCACGGCCAGATGAGGATTCGCCATGCGCAACACGACGTAGGCGCCGATGAATCCGGCGAAGAACATGACTTCCGAGGCCAGAAAAAGCCACATGCCCAAGCGGGCGCGCTCGAACGCTTCGATGCGATCGTCGGCGCCATGGGCCGTCATTGCGTGAGCTTCCGACACCGGGTCCTCCTCGAGGTTCGATTAACCGATCCGCCCCATCGCCAGGAGCGCAAAGAGCCCCGGCAGATACGCCAGGGACGCCAGGAACAGCCGCCGCGCCGTCGCGCGGGTGCGCACGAGCGCGAACGCCAGACCAAACGCGAGAAACGCGAGTCCCAGCGCCACCGCCCCCGCCAGGTAGAGCCCTCCCGCCAGGCCCAAGCCCACCGGCGCCAGGCTGATCACCACCAGCGCCAGGGTCTGAAGCACGACTTGCCGCGCCGTGCTCCCGCCGTCCGGATCGACCACCGGCAACACGGGATAACCCGCGCGCTCGTAATCCTCGCGATAAAGCCATGCGATCGCCAGGAAATGCGGGAGCTGCCAGAAAAAGAGCACTCCGAACAGCGCCCAGGCACCGGCGCCGAGCGATCCCGTCGCCGCCGTCCACCCCATCACGGGCGGCAGCGCGCCGGGAATCGCCCCGATGACCGTGCACAGCGAGGTGCGCGATTTGAGCGGGGTATATACGAACAAGTAGAGAGCGATCGTGACGGCCGACAGCGCCGCCGTCCACGCGTTGACCTTCGCCGCCAGCACGATGAGTCCGGCCGAGGAAAGAATCCCCCCGAACGCCAAGCCTGTTCCCGCGCTCATTCGGCCCGACGGAATCGGGCGGTGGCGCGTCCGCGTCATGAGGCCGTCGGCGCGGCGCTCCATCACCATGTTGAGCGCGCCGGCGCCGGCGCACGAGAGCGCCGTGCCCAGGAGCGCATCGAACAATCGAACGACATCCAGCGCCCCCTCCGCCGCCACGTAGTATCCGAACAGCGTCGTCAACACGACCATGAGCGTGATCCGCGGCTTCGTCAACGCGACGAAATCTGAAATCGCCGGCATCGATTCGACCACCGCCACCGTGGTATTCATGCCCGATTCGGCTCCAGCACGGGCGCCGGCTGCGGAACCGCCCGGCTCGCCCGAAAGCACCTCAGCACGAGAAGCCAGCACGCGGCCAGCACCGACGCGCCGACCGCGACGTGAAGCGTCACCACGACCAGTTGAGCCTTCGGAGCCTCCACGCTGCGCACGAACGACGGAGCGCGCGTGATGGCCCAGGACGCCAGCCCCAGAACCACCTGGACGGCCATGAGCGTCAGGAGCGCCAGTCCCCCCTTCCGGAGGCGTGAATTCATGAGCCTCGATCCGAGCAGCGTCACATGCACCAGGACCAGCACGGCGCCGGCCAGATGCACCTCGAGTCCCGCTCCCGTATGACGCGTCACGGCGCCCGCCACGAGCTGGAGGAACGCGAAAGCGGTCGTCACGACCGCCAGCTTCCGCGCCGCCGCCGCCTCGGGATCGGCGTCCGTCTCCCGCCACGCGCGGGACACCATGAGCACGATCGCCGCCATCGAACAAAATACGATCTGGGCGAAGACCGCGTGAACGATCGCCACGGTGGCCTTTGGCATATGAATGCGCAGGCCTCCGATGAGGGCCTGGATCACGACCGCCGCGAAGGCGAGCCACGCCAACCGCCGCGCCGCGTCGGGCGCCGACGATCGCTGGACGCCGATCGCGAGCGCCGCCGACGCCAAAAGCACCAGCCCCGCAACGGCCCGATGCGCCCATTCGACCCACGCCCCGCCCTCATAGCTTCCCCAGGAATACGGCCATGTGGGAATCGTGTCTCCCGTCGCGGTGGAGGTCACGAATCCGCCGGCCAGGATCAAGACCAGCATGAGGCCTGCCGTCAGACCCGCCGTGACTCCAAGCCAGGGATGTGAGGCATGAACGTCCATCAGTGCCTTTCGCTCGACGGCGCCGCGCCCGCGGATTCCACCTGCGACATCCAATCCTTGCCGTTCCCCGCGCCGTACTCATACGGCCCGTGATGGACCGTGGGCACGACGTGATAGTTGTGCTCCGGCGCCGGGCTGGGCACCGTCCATTCCAGCGTATTCGCCTGCCAAGGGTTGGGCTCCGCCTTCTTGCCCTTGAACACGCTCCAGAAGAAGTTGAAGATCAGGACGAGCTGAGCCAGTCCGAGGCAGATCGCGCTGTACGTGATCATCCGGTTCATCCACTGCATGTGCCCCAGCGTCTGCTCCAGGAAGGCGATGCTGGCGTATCGGCGCGGATGGCCCGCCAAGCCCACCACGTGCATGATGAAAAACGCGCTGTTGAAGAAAAAGAACGACAGGAACCAGTGGATCTTGCCCAGCGTCTCGTTCATCATCCGGCCGAACATCTTGGGAAACCAGAAGAAGACCGCCCCGAAGACGGCGAAGAGCGAGCCGCCGAACACGACGTAGTGGAAATGCGCGACGATGTAATACGTGTCATGCAGGTGGATGTCCACGGGCGTCGCGGCCATGTAAATGCCCGAGAGTCCGCCGATGACGAACATCGCCACGAAGGAAATCGCGTTGAGCGTGGGCGTATCGAAACGGATCTGCCCGCGCCACAACGTCCCCAACCAGTTGAACACCTTGATGGACGACGGCAGCGCGATCAACATCGTCGAGATCATGAACCCCATGCCCAGATACGGGTTCATGCCGCTGACAAACATGTGATGCGCCCAGACGACGAAGCCCAGGCCCGCGATGGCGCAGATGGACAGCACCATCGCCTTGTACCCGAAGATCGCCTTGCGCGCGCCCACGGAGAGCAGGTCGGAGGCCATCCCCATCGCCGGCAGGACCAGGATGTAGACCGCCGGATGAGAGTAGAACCAGAAGATGTGCTGCCAGAGCAGCGGCACGCCTCCGGAGTGTCCCACCGGCTGTCCGGAAAGCTCCAGCCCGCCCGGCGTGAAGAAATTCATGCCCAGGACGCGTTCGAACGTCAGCATCGTCAGCGCCGCCGCCAGAACGGGCGTCGCCAGGAGCTGAAGGACCGCCGTGATGAACTGCGCCCACGTCGTGAGCGGCAACCGGAACCACGAAAGGCCCGGCGCGCGCATCTTCGCGATGGTCGTGAGATAGTTGACGGCTCCCAGAATGGACGAAAATCCGACGAAGATCATCGCGAGCAGCACCCACGTCATGACCGGGCCCGCATACGCCGACAAGGGCGGATATAAGGTCCAGCCCGCCATGTCCTGGTCCTGAGGGGAGGCGAAACCCATGACGATGCCGATGACGATGAGGATGCACGCGCCCCAAAAGAGCCAGTACGAAAGCGCGTTGAGCGTCGGGAACGCCATGTCGTGCGTGCCGACGTGCAAGGGGATGAGGAAGTTGCCGAAGGCGCCGACCAGGATCGGGATGATCACGAAGAAGATCATCAACGTCCCGTGCATCGACGTGAGGAAGATGAACTTTTCCGGCGGCACCGCGCCGCTGCCTCCGAAGAGCAGCTTGCCGATCAGGGGCACCGGTTCGCCCGGATGGGCGAGATTCCACCGAACCAGCAGGATCAGGAACCCCGCGACGCCCAGGAAGATGAAACTCGTAAAGAGGAACTGTTTGCCGATCGTTTTGTGATTGGTGGACCAGATGTACTTGCGGAAGAAACTCGGCTCCGCGTGGGCGGACCCGGCGTGACCTTCGGTGCTCATGTCCGCGTCAATCCCTCCAAAGTTTCCAGACGTTCAGCAGATCATCCTGAAGGGCGAACTCCTCCCGTTCCTTCATCCGGGCCTCATACCAATGCTGATAGACTTTCGGAGGGAGGACGGTTAGGGAAGAAACCATCGTATAATGACCCTGGCCGCACAGCTCCATGCACGCCACCTGATAGGGAACGATCACGTATTCCGCCTCCGCAACGGGACGCTTTTCCAGGATCTCGTCGTTTCGATAGACGGTGACCACCGCCTGCTGGCTCATCGGACGGAACGCGCCTCCCGAAAATCCGATGCTCGGCGAGGTCTCCACGGCGACCGATTTCGAGCCGTATTTCTCCGCGTACTTCTGCATCGAGTCGATGAATTCCCAGTCGTTCCACGCGGGTTTGGAGGTCGGCTCGAACTTCTGCTCGGGGTTGACCCACAAGGACGATCGAGCCACCGGCGCGACGTAGAAGCCGGTGGGCTGGAACCACACGCGGTTGCGCAGGCCGGGCACCGCATCCTGCTTCACGCGCATGTTGAAGATGGAGAAGCTGTGAATGACGTCGATCGACCGGATCGGCATGACGGCTTTGGCGCCGAGCGGCAGCTTGAAATCGCGCAAGATGACGTCGTCCAGCTCCGCAGCGTCGTCGGCTTTCCGGATGTCCTGGGCGGGACCGAAGAACTTGTCGTCACGACCCGGATAGCGGAACGACCATTTGAAGCGCTCCGCCAAGACCTGGACCACGACGACGTCCTTGTCCGTCGTCGGGTCCGGGAAATCGATCTTCGCCTTGGCCCACGTCGGAAGCTGAACCAACGCGATGAAGAGCAGCACCAGCGCCGGCGATACCGTCCAAATCGCCTCCGCCAGCTTGCTGCCGTGCGAGTACCCCGGCTTGCCTCCGGGGCGCCGGCGATACTTGACGCAAAAATAAAGCAGGAGGGCCTCGACACCGACGAAGACAAGACCCGTGATGACGAAAATGAAGTTATAGAGCCAGTCCACCTCCGGCGCGATGGTCGAGCATCCGGGAGGCAAGCCCCAGGGCGCGTCCTGCGCCCAGGCGGCGCCGGCTCCGATCGACACGAACGCGGTCCCGACAACCCATTTCAGGGAGGTGGCCATCCTGTGATCCCCTCGATGCTTCGCGGCGGGAGTTCGTTCAGCTCTTGAACGTAAAGTCGTGCGTGGCCGCGTCCTTGCCGACCTTCACTTTTCCGGATTGCTTGCCGTACTTCTCGTGAATCGCCTCGATCTCGTACTCCCCTTCCGGAAGTCCTTCGATCTTGAATTTCCCGTCCGTTCCGGTGACCGCGTAGAATGGATTACTGACGACATGCAACCAGGCGCCCATCCAGGGATGGACGTCGCATTTCAACTTGACGTCGAGCTCGGGGATGGAATACGTCTTGGTCGACTCCATGCCTTTCTTGGGTTGACCCTCGTTGAACTCGGGATTCAGCTTGGGGAGCGAATGAATGTTGTGCAACGTGTCGTCGCTGTTCCGGATCAGGATGGGCTGGCCGACCATGACGCCCAGGACATGCGGCTTGTAGACACAACCCGATTGGTCGATCACGACGGGTTCTTTCGGGGCGTCTTTTTTGGGCGCCGGTCCGCCCTTGACGTACACGAAGACGTTGGCCAGCGCGTTGCCTTCGCCCAGCACGACGTCTTCGCCGAACACCTGTTGGCCCGCGTGCTGCTGGGCGCAGTAGGCGACGGCGCTCATGTCGAGTATCCGCTTGCGGGGAGGCTTGCCGTCGAGCTTGATCGTGCCCGTGATCGAGCCGTCGTACGTCTTCGAGGGCTCGAGAGCGCTCTGGGAAGCGTCCGAAACGGGCGCCAAGGCCGGCTCCTCGGACGGAGCCGCGGGTCGCGCCGCCGTTTCCCGTCCCGCGGCTTCTTGAACCGTCGCGACGGGACCTCCGAACCATACCGTCAAAGTCAGCACCAGCGAACCGACTCCCAGAAAGAGGGTGGTTTTGGACATGGTCGCCTCTCTTGAAACGGGAAAATGAGTTCGAGAAAGATAGCAACGGTCGGGAGCGGTGTCAATCCGCCAAAAATTGCTCCCGTGGTCGGACGCCGCGATTTCTATCGCTTCTCGAACGTGAACTCGATCGTCCGCGACTCTCCCTCGGAGAGCTTCACCTCCGCAACTTGGGTCCCAAGCCTCTCGTGCACGGCCGCGACCAGGAAGTCGCCGGCGGGAAGGTCCTTCAGCTCGAAGGCTCCATCGAGGCCGGAGACCGAATGGAAAGGATGGCCGACGACGTGAATCCATGCGCCCATCCATGGGTGAACGTTACACCGCGTGTTGATCCCGATCTCTGGAATCGCGAAGGTCTTGATGTTCTCCATGCCGCGACTCGCTTGACCGATGTTGAACTCAGGGTTCAGTTTGGGCGTGGGATGAATGTTGTGTATGGTGTCGTCGCTGTTTCGGATGCGCAATGGCTGGTTCGCCATGAGTCCCAGGACGTGCGGCTTGTATGTGCAGCCGATCTGATCGAGCAACACTTCGTCGCGAGGCGCCTCGTATTTGCCCACGCCCTCCTTGACGTAGACGAAGACGTTCGCCAACGGAAACCGCCCGCCTTCGCCCTTCCCCAGAACGATATCCTCCCCGAAGACCGTTTCCTTATGATGCTGGGCGCAATAGGCGACGGCGGACATATCGATCGGGCCGGGTCGGGGCGGTGTTCCGGAGAAGCGAACCGTTCCGCCGATCCTCGCGGTCCCCTTGGCGCCGTCCGGCGCGCTGGGTCGGGGCTTCGCGGCGGGCGCGGCGGCGGTCGGCGTTTGGGGTTTCTCAGGCGCGGGCGCCGGCGGCTCGGACTTGCCGCAGCCGAACGCCGCGGCCATGAGCAGGAATGCCGGAACGAGCGTCGGGTAGGAGCGCATGGAAACCTCTCCTGAATGGAGGTTGCCGTGAGCATAACAACAAGCCGCCGTATGCACTACTTCTCAGTGAGCAGGTCGATTCCCCCCGCTCTCCGACATCAGACATCGGATATCGCTCATCGAAAACAAAAAGCCCCGGTGAAACACCGGGGCTCTTTGACCTTCTGATTTCCGGATGCGGCCTTAGAATTCGTCCTCCATGCCGCCCATGCCGCCCATGCCGCCGGGGCCGCCGGGCATCGGCGCGGCCTTCTTCTCCGGGATCTCGCTCACGAGCGCATCCGTCGTCAGCAGGAGCGACGCCACGCTGGACGCGTTCTGAAGCGCGCTGCGGACGACCTTGGTCGGATCGATGATCCCGAACTTGAACATGTCCCCGTACTCGATGTTTTCGGCGTCGAAGCCGAAGTTCACGTCCTTCGACTCGCGCACCTTCTCGACCACGATCGCGCCGTCCACGCCGGAATTGGCCGCGATCTGCCGGATCGGCGCCTCCACGGCACGACGCACGATGTCCGCTCCGGTCTTCTCGTCCTCGTTGGCCAGCCGGATCTTGTCCAGCACCTTGGAGGCGCGCAGCAGCGCCACGCCGCCGCCGGGCAGGATGCCTTCCTGCACCGCCGCGCGGGTGGCGAACATGGCATCCTCGACGCGCAGCTTCTTCTCCTTCATCTCGACTTCGGTCGCGGCGCACACGTTGATCTGCGCCACGCCGCCGGCCAGCTTCGCGAGCCGCTCCTGGAGCTTCTCCTTGTCATAGTCGGAGGTCGTCGTTTCCATCTCCTTCTTGATCTGCGCGATGCGGCCCTGGATGGCCTTAGTATCGCCGCCGCCTTCGATGATGGTCGTGTTCTCCTTTTCAACGACCACTTTCTTGGCGCGACCCAGCATCGAAAGGTCCACTTTCTCCAGCTCGATCCCCAGATCCTCGAAGATGGGTTTCCCGCCCGTGAGGACCGCGATGTCTTCCAACATCGCCTTGCGGCGGTCGCCGTATCCCGGCGCCTTGACCGCGCACACCTGAAGCGTGCCGCGCAGCTTGTTGACGACCAGCGTGGCCAGCGCGTCCCCTTCGATCTCCTCCGCGATGATGACCAGCGGCTTGCCCGTCTTGGCGATCTTCTCCAGCAGCGGAATCAGGTCCTTGGCCGCGGAAATCTTCTTCTCGTGGATCAGGAGGTAGGCGTCCTTCAGGTGCGCCTTCATCTCCTCGGGCTGCGTGACGAAATAGGGCGACACGTACCCGCGGTCGAACTGCATCCCCTCGACCCACTCCACGTTGGTTTCCAGACCTTTGCCTTCCTCGACGGTGATGACGCCGTCCTTGCCGACCTTCTCCATCGCGTCGGACAGCATCTTGCCGATGACCTGGTTGCCGCCGGCGGCGATCGTGCCGACGTGCTCGATGTCCTCCTTGCCCTTGACCTGGCGGGACATCTTCTTGAGCTCCTCGATCACCGCCTCGACGCCCTTCTCGATGCCGCGCTTGAGCGCGATCGGGTTGGCGCCCGCGGCCACGTTCTTGAGGCC
>JACQVR010000107.1 GCA_016209705.1 Planctomycetota bacterium | reverse complement strand
CATCATGTGCGACGCGGACGTGGACGGCTCGCACATCCGGACGCTTCTGCTCACCTTCTTCTTCCGCCACATGCGGCCGTTGCTGGATCGCGGATACGTCTACATCGCCCAACCTCCCCTGTACAAGGTGAAGGACGGTAAGCGGGAGGAGTACATCCATGACGACGCGGATATGACCGCGATGCTGCTGAAGATCGGCGTGCCGGGAACAAAGCTGGAGATTCCCTCGGAGGGCCGCGGGCTGGAGGGAGCCGATCTGGAAAGCCTGGTCCGCTGCATCCAGGCGATCGAGGAATCCATACCGGAAGTGCAACGCCGCGGCGTGAGCATGGAACGGTTCCTGGCCACCTATGACGCGAAAGCGGGACGCCTGCCGGCCTATCGGGTCCGGACCGATGGACAGGACCAATTTTTTTATGCCCAGGAGGCGCTCGATCACTGGATTCGTGAAGAGGAGAATCGGCGGGGCGCGCTCGTGGTGCTATCCTGGGACGAGTTGGAACAGGCTCCGACGCCGGGGCATGTGCTGATTCCCGCCAGCGAGTTCCACGACCTGTCGAATCTGGAACGGGCGCTCAAGGGATTGAAGGACGCCGGGTTCTCAATCGCGGAATATTTCCGCGCGTCCGATGCCGAAGGCAAGGCGAAATTCCGCCTCCGGTCGAACGGCGAGGTCCATCCCACTCCTTCGATTCGCGACATCTTGCAGGGCCTCAAGAAGATCGGCCAGAAAAAAGGTCCGGACATCCAGCGCTTCAAGGGACTGGGGGAAATGAACGCGGAAGAGCTGTGGGAGACGACGATGAATCCCGTCACGCGGACGCTGCTGCAGGTGACGCTGGAGGACGCGCTGAAGGCGGAGCGCATGTTCACGATCCTGATGGGCGAGGAGGTGGAGCCGCGCAAGGAATTCATCGAGCGGCACGCGCTTGAGGTGAAGTACCTGGACATCTAAGCGGTTGTTACAATATATTTTGAAAATTAATTGTAACGTTACGATAAGTTTTGAGAATAGTTTGTAACAATCCGTGGGAACGTTCACGCGGGGAGGGGATTTTCGCGACCGCTCCCGCTTCCTCGCCGAGTTGCGAGGCAAGCTGGAGCGGATGAGGAACGGCCCGCTCCGGGGGGCGTCGGTGAACTGGCGGGAGGATGCCGGCACGACGCGGGCGATCCTGGCCGGATTCGGCGCGACGCTCGCCTTCACCGTGGACGAGTCCTCCTGGACGTGCGAGGCGAACGTGCCGGACTGGATTCCCATTCCGCCGTCGGTCCTGGAGGCGAAGTTCGACGAGGAATTTCGGGACCTGAAGGATTTGTAGGTATGTTACAAAACATTCTCAAAACTTGTCGTAATGTTACAATTAATTTTCAAAATATATTGTAACAGAGGCCTCATGACGGTAAAATCCGATAAATGGATCCGCGCCATGGCGCTCGAGCGCGATCTGATCCGCCCGTTCGTGGAACGCCAGGTTCGCGACGGCGTCATCAGCTACGGACTCTCGAGCTACGGCTACGACATCCGCGTCGCCGATGAGTTCAAGCTCTTCACCGACATCTATACCTCCATCGTCGACCCGAAGCGGTTCGATCCCAAGTCGTTCGTGGATATCCAGGCGGACTCCATCGTCATCCCGCCCAACTCGTTCGCCTTGGCGCGCACCGTGGAGTACTTCAAGATTCCGCGCAACGTGGTCACTATCTGCCTGGGCAAGAGCACGTACGCGCGCTGCGGCATCATCGTCAACGTGACCCCCTTCGAACCCGAATGGGAGGGCACGGCGACGCTCGAGATCTCCAACACGACGCCGCTGCCCGCCAAGATCTACGCGAACGAAGGGATCGCTCAGGTGCTTTTCTTCGAGTCGGACGAAGTGTGCGCCGTATCGTACGCGGACAAGAAGGGAAAGTACCAGAGGCAGCAGGACGTGACGCTCCCCAAGCTGTAGGAGCGCGTCGGGGTAATGTGTCGTCGCGCTCCTAGGGGCGCGCGGAGTCGGCGTGCGGCGCGTGATCGTGTTCGCAGCGCGGGCTCTCGTCCGCGTGGATCTCGAACTGAAGCGTCGCGTGGTTGATGTCGAAGCGCTCGTCCAGCATGTGGCGCAAGCGGCGCCCCACCCCTTCCGTTTCCGAGACCGGCAGATCCCGCTTCAGATGGACGTGCGCCGTCAAGGCGTACATGTTGGACGTGATCGTCCAGATGTGCAGGTCATGAACGTCCAGGACATCCGCTTCATCGCGCAGAGCGGCGTGCACCTGCTCCAGGTCCACGTGTGCCGGCACCGCCTCCAGGAGGATCCGCACGGAATCGCGGATCAGCCCGACGCTCCAGACGAGGATCATCAGCGAGATGAGCACCGCCGCCGCGGGATCGGCCCAGATGAACCGTTCGCCCAGTCCCCAGATCAGAAGTCCCGCCGCGAGGACGCCGACGGAGGAGAGCGAGTCGGCCACCATGTGAAAGAACGCTCCCCGAATGTTCATGTCCTGCTTCGAGTGGCGGTGCAGGAAGGCGGCGCTCAGAAGGTTCACGAGGAGCCCCACGGCGGCGACCGCCAGCATCGGCTCCACCTTCACCGGCACGGGCGCGCGAAGACGCTGAATCGATTCGTAGATGATGACACCGGCGATCGGCACCAGCAGCATGCCGTTGAGGAACGTCGCCAGGACTTCGAATCGCCAGTTGCGATACGTCTTCTCGGGCGCCGCCGGCCGCAGGGCGACGACGATGGCCACGTAGCTGAACGCGATGGCGCCGAAATGCGTCAGCATGTGGAACGCGTCCGAAAGCAGCGCCACCGACTGCGTCAACAGGCCGCCGATGATTTCCCCCACCATCGTGGCGCCGGTGAGCCCCAAGACCCAGGCCAGACGACGGCGCTGTCCCCCGCGCACCGCGCCCCGCCGGAAGCTCTCGGTCGGTTTGGGATGATGATGCTGTTGGCCCATGCGTCTCATGGTATCACGACTCGCGTCCCACGTCCCACGTCGCCCGTTTCGCGCTCGATCGCGCCGTTGTTGAGCTGTCCGCCGGCGTCCAGTAAAGTGGAAGCTTCTTTCGGAACCGGAACCGCATGGCGCGCTCGTCGTTACATTCTCAGGACCGGCCTTTGGACATGACCTCGCTTTCCGACAGCGAGCTGATGGCGCGGCTCAAGGAGGCCGCGCCGGAGGTCGTCGCCGCCGGATTCGCGGTGCTCGTCCACCGGCACCAAAGCGCGATCCTCTCGTTCCTGACGCGCTATGTGGGGGACGCGCGAACTGCGGAGGATCTCGCCCAAGAGGCGTTTCTGCGCGTCTACCGCAAGATCGACGATTACGCCAGCACGGCGAAATTCTCCACGTGGCTATACACGATCGCCCTGAACCTGGCCCGCGACGAGTTCAAACGCCGCGCCCGGCATCCGGCGGCCTCCCTGGATCTGAAGATGGGCGCGGAATTCGGACCGACAGGCCTGTCTCTCGTCGCATCGGGCATGGATTCGGCTCCCGAGGCGGCGCTCGAGAGGGCCGAGACGCGCGACCGCGTAGCCTTGGCGCTGGCACGCTTGAAAGCGGGCGATCGCGAGATCCTGATCCTCAAGGATGTGCAGGGCTTGCCGTACGAGGAGATCGCCCGGATCCTCAAATTGCCCATGGGCACGGTGAAATCCCGGATCTCCCGCGCCCGGCTGGCGTTCAAAGAGGTGTGGAAAGAATGGTCGTCCGGCGAGGACCGCCTGTGACGGCGGGCATTGAATCGGGAGGCACCATGAGAGCCACCACGGGATGGATCGCGTTCGCGTTGCTCTTCGGCGGCGTGGCGGGCTTCGCGACCGGAAAGAACGGACGGCTCGCCGAGGCGGACACGATCGACAACAAGACCACGCGATGGCTGGCGGGAACCATCGGCTACGCGGCCGGGCAGGACGTGTTCCTGTTGTTTGACAGTCAAACGAACCGGCTCCTGGCCTATACCGTCTCCGGCGCCAAGGAACTGGAGCTGCTGGCGGTGCGCGAAGTCAGCTACGACCTCAAACCCGTAACGTGGGGAAAGCAGAAGCCGCCCGTTCAAGAGTTGAAGGAAGCGTGGGAGAAGTCGGAGCGCGAGCGCAGGGACCGTGAGCGCCTTCCGGATCGTCCTCCGGAGAAAAAACCATGAGGTGCGGGGAATACCAGGAGTTTTTCAGCGATCTGTTCGACGGGACTCTTGCGTTCCCGCGGCGGAAAGAGCTGGAAGCGCATCTGTCGGCTTGCGGGGCGTGCCGGCGCGAGTATCGAATCTTTTGCGACGGTCTCGGCGTGCTGCATCGATCGGCTCCCCTCCCGGTCAGCGCCGAATTTACGCGGCGTCTGACCGCCGTCCTCCCGCAAGCGCGGGCCGACACGCGCCGAGCGTGGCGCCGGCCCGGCCGATCGGCGTGGGCTTTCGGCGCGACCGCGGCGGGCCTTCTCGTGGCGTTCGCGGGCGGATATCAGGTGCGCCACGCGATGTCGCGGGGCGAAGCCGACGCGCCGGTGACTAGCGTGGCTCAGGCGCCGGCGCCCGCCCCGGCGCTGCCCGCCGAACCGCGCACGCCGGCGAAAGAGCCGCATGTCTCGCCGGACGAACTCGTCCGCCGGAGATTGGAAGCGCGAGGCTTCGAGAGGACGGAATGGGGTTGGATTTCGCCCGAGGCGCGCCGGCAGCTGGAAGCCGGGCAGATGTGGACGGAGCAGGGATGGATCGATGCCGAGCGAGAGCTTTCCCGGCGCGCCCAGGAACTGGCTCGCCAAACACAGCCTGAAGCGCCGGTTCGGGAGCTGACGCGGGAAGAACTGTGCGCGAAACTCGGGATGGTTTCGCGAGGGCCCTGGATCATGCCGCAGGTGTGGGCCGACGCCCTGGATCGCGGTTTGGTGATCTCCGCCACCGGCGATCCCCGGCCGCTTTCCGACCTAGTCGCGGAGGTCATGCGGGATCAACATCTGGTCGTGCACGACGGGAGATGGATGACCGAGGAGCAGCGGGAGGAGTTGCTCGCCCGCCCTCGGGTGCGCAAGAGCGATTTCATCAACCAGGATACGCCGGTCACCCGCGCCTTGGACGGCCTTGAGATCGGTCCGCCCGTCGCGTGCGGCGCGCTCACCCTCTTTCCGCTCCTGGGCGCGCGGCCGGAGGCTCCTTCAGTACTGTCGCTGCATGAAGCGATCGGCGCCGGAAAGATCGAGATGATCGACGACGGGCACGCCCTTCAGGTTCGGGTGCGGAACAAAGGAGACGCGAACGTCCTCCTAGCGGCGGGCGACATTCTCGTCGGCGGCAAGCATCAGCGCATCGTGGCCCGGGACACGATTCTTCCCGCGAAGAAGGCGGACCTCCATGTGGAGGTCTACGATGCGGATTCCGCTGTGGTGCGTTCCGGGGATCGGTCGTTCGGGCGAGAATCGGGGCACTACTGGGGTTCGATCGGGTTGCGTCGCGTGCTGAACGCGGAACGAGGACAGGCGGCCGTATGGGCCGAGCTGCGGGCCGCGCTGGGCCGGGAGGGAGCCGCGGTCGAATTGTATTCCCTCCACCGGACCGGCCTACTGCACGGACGCGCCGCGGTGAGCGAGCTGCGCGAGTCGCATCCGGACATGGTGGGCGTGGCGATCGCGATCGGCGACCGTGTGGCCAACGTCGAGGTATTCGCCGGGCCCGGCCTTCTGAACGCCTATTTCGAGCGCGTCGTTGCGTCGGCGGCGTTGGAGGCGGAGCTGGCGGAAGCCGCGGGGGAAGCGCGGGGTCGGATGAGTCCGTCGGCGGGATTCGCCGCGGTCAAGCGGTTGCTGGAATCGACCTTCACGGCGGAACATAAGGTGGAAGGCGACACGATCGCGGTGCGGCTCCGGCGCGTTCCGATCGCCCGGGCCGCGATCGTCGGCGGTACGGCGATCCGCGTGTCGGTGTTCGAGGAGCAGGAACTCCCGGCGCACCCGGTTCCCGACGTGGCGGTCGCCAAGATCCATCGCGTCCTGGCGGGCTACGAGGCTCGCCTGAAAGCTGCGCCCGCCGCGCGCCGGCCGGCCGTCATCCGGGAGATGGCCGCGCTGCCGTCGGTCGAAGTGACGCAGACCCTGCTTCAGCATCTGAACGAGCCGGACGCCAAAATCCGGCTTGCCTTCCTGGAAGCATTAGGGCAGCGGGGCGATCCGCGCGCGTGCAAATCCCTGCTCAAGGCGCTCGAGGTGTTCCGGAAAGATCCGCCCACCTACGCCGCCGCGGCTCAGGCGCTCGCCCGGATCGGCTGCGAGGAGGCGGCGGCCGCCCTCATTCAGGACATCGATCCCAAGACGCTCGACCTGGCTCGCGCGGCCGGCGAGCATCTGCCTTTGCTTCTGCGCGGGTTGAAGAACGCGAATGTCGTCGAGCAGTCCGTGGGAGAATTGGTCCAGCGCGTGGAGCGGATCCATCGGATGCTGCCGGAGACGGACCTTCAGGGGACGCCGTGGACGCTGCGGACGCTTCAGCTCACGATCGGTCTGAGTTTCTCCCGCGTGTCGGATTACGCGCTCTGGTGGAACAATCCCAGCGCGCGCATGCAGTTTCTGGAGTCGTGGAAAAAGTGACGCTGGCGCCTTCGGCGACCGCTTCTGAAGAACAGGCGGGGTCACCAGCGGACGCCCAACGTCAGGCCGACGTGCACGCCGCCGGCTTCGACGTCGAGATCGGCGATGGTGACGTCCGCCGTGGAATAGGCGAGCTCGATTCCGACGCAGAATTGGTTCCCGAGGGGCAGATACCCTCCCACGTCCCCCAGAGGCCCACGCCGCCGCCCGTTCCGGATTGGTCGCCGGTCCGCGCCAATGCCTTGGCGCTCGCCGTCATGAGGGAAAGCCCCCGCCCACGAAGGCGTGGAGGCTTCCGAGGTCCCAGACCTTGCGGGCGCCACGCCCTCCGCGATCTTCATGTGCGCGTCGGAAGAAATTGGCTGGCATGATATAATCGCCCCGTGCGCAAGCGAAACCATTTCATCCTGGGCAAGGTCCTGGAGGGCGACGGTCACGTTCGCGTGACGCGGGGAGAGCGCTTCTTGGTCAGCGGCGGAACCGAAGGGTCGCATCGTCGGGCCGCGGACTGCATCCACGACATCGACAAGGAAATCCGCCGGGACCCCCCGCAGACGCCCGGCGAAATGCGGATGATCGTTCGAGACGCCGCGAAGAAGGCGGGCCTGACGGTGCGCGATACGGAACCGGACGGTCCTTGATTCGGCGCTCGGGGCCGGCGCCCGTCACAGTCGGTTCTCGATCACCTGTTCGTCGCGGAAGCGGCCCAGCTTGAGATGCTCCCGCCACTCGGCGGGAAGCGCGGCCTGGGGGCAGAGCCCCACGATTTCGCTGGAGCGGACGCGCGCGCTCGCCGCGGACGCTTCGGCGACGACGGCGTCGAACACGGTCTTCAGCGACGTGCGGGTGTAGTCGCACACGTTGATCGAAACTTGGGCGCACTTCCGGTCGGCCACGAACAAGCCCAGCGCCTTGATCGCCGGCAATCCGCCGTCGCGTTCACGGATTTTCCGGGCGATCTTCTTGGCCAGCCCGGTTTCTTGAGTCTCGAGATCGATGTTGTACGCGATGAGCGGCGGCCGGGCGCCGACGGCGACGCATCCCGCGGTGGGATGGATGCGGCGGGGGCCGAAATCGGGATCGCGGTCCGGATCTTTTCCGATGAGGTCGCGAAGGCCTTCGAACTGCGGCTTGCGGATGTCGGCCAGATTGCGCCGATCGGCGCGGGTGGCCGCGGACTCGTACAGGTACACGGGAAGCCCCAATTCGTTTCCCAGGCGGGCGCCGACCTCGCGGGCGAGGCGGACGCATTGCTCCATGGCGACGTCACGGATGGGAACGAACGGCAGCACGTCGATCGCGCCCATGCGCGGATGCTGTCCCTGGTGTCGCGTGAGGTCGATGAGTTGAACCGCTTTGTGCGCGGCCGCGAACGCGGCGAGCGCGACCGCCCGCGGGTCGCCGATGAATGTAACGACCGAGCGGTGATGGTCCGGGTCCATCTCGAGATCCAGCACCCGCGTTCCAGGGACGGCCTGAATGGCCTCCACGATGGACTCGCACGCGTCGCGCCGCCGGCCTTCGCTGAAGTTGGGAACGCATTCGACGATCATGGGGCGGGATTATAGCAAGAGGTCGTGACGCGCCCAGGAGGCTTTTTATAATCAGGTCATGAGTAAAGGCGCGGCCTACGCCGTCTGCGCGCTCACGGCCCTCGCGATTCTGGCGGCCGACTACATCGTGGTGACCTCCTCGTGGTTTCTTTCCCCGCTGGCGGAACGGGAGCTCAGCGGCGTGTTCGGCGATCAACTGACGTTCACGTCCGTCGAGGCCGGTTGGTTCGGCGGCGTGCGTCTTCAGGGCGTGGGATTTCAGGTCGCCGGCGGGCGGCATCACTTGTTCTCCGCGGATCGAGTCACCGTTTCCGCGAAGCGGTGGACTCCCTTGTGGGTCGATCAGATCACCCTGGATGAGCCGCGAATCCGCGTTTCCGACCGCTTGCTCGACGACATGGCGGCCGAGTCCGGCGGACGTCCTCCGCTGCGCAAGCTGGTCCAGCCCGAATTGCTGCCGCGAATCGTGTGCCGGGGAGGGACGTTCGAACTTTTTCATTCCGACGTGTTGAAGGAGGGCGGGTGGCAGGCGTTTCGCATCGAGGAACTGGCGCTCGTGCCGGCGACCGGATATTTGGTCTACCTGGGGGGTAGGGTTCGGAGTTCCCTGTGGGGCGAATGGAAGATCCAGGGGGAGATCGACCTGGACAGCGGCGAGCACCGCCTGACGCTTTCGACGGATTCCGTCGTCCTGGGCGCGGATGTTCGAAAGGCGCTGGCGCCGGACGTCCAAGCTCAATGGGATCGATACGCCCCACAGGGGCGGGCCGCGGCCATCCTTCACCTGGAGCACGACGCCTCGCGGGGGGATGCGGGCGAGCGGTTCCGGCTCACGCTCAAGCCGGTGGACATGAGACTGACGTACGTGAACTTCCCGTATCCGTGCGAGAAGATCGCCGGCGAGATCGAATTCCGCGCGGATGGATTCACGGTCAAGAATCTGAGCGCCCGCCACGGCGAGCGGACCCGCATCCGGTTCGACGGCGAAGCCGACGGATATGACGCCGCGGCCGGGTACCAGTTTCGGGTCGAGATGGATCGCGTGCCGCTGGATGAGACGCTGCGCGGGGCGCTGAGCGAGAACGCGCGGAACATCTGGAAGCTGTTCGAGCCGGGAGGCGATGTCGACGCGCGCGCCACGGTGATGCGCGATCGCGGGCGGGACACGGAAGCGCGCATTCCGGTGGACCTGACGTTCCGAAACGCCTCCTTTCGATACGAGCGGTTTCCGTACGCCGTGTCCCGCGTGACGGGCGAGATGCGCATCGAAGACGGCGACGTGGAGGTGAAGCGGCTGCGCGGCTTCCACGGCCGGACGGAGTTCCTCTTTTCGGGCCGCGTCGATTCCATCGGCGAGGATCCGAACATCGACGGTCTCGAAATCCGCATCCGCGCGTTGGATGTCGAGGATCCCCAGCTTCGGGCGGTGCTTCCGCAGGAGCTGCGCCGGGTTCGCGACGCGTTCACGCCTTCGGGGAGCATCGATCTGGATCTGCGGGTTTTCCGCGCTCCCGGGCAGGAGCCCCGTTTCCACGCGCACGCCCGGCTGAAAGAGAACCGCGTCCTGTACAAGGAAGTGGGCCTGCCGGTGACGGTGATGGAAGGAGACGTCGAATACGACGGACGGACGGTCCACGTGAACCACGTGCGGGGACGCTTGGAAGGCGATGCCCGCGTGGAGCTGCGCGGCACGGTGGACACTTCGGAATCGGGGCGGACCCATCTGGAGCTCGATGCCCACCGGGTTCGGATCGACGACGCGTTCAAGCGGGCGATGCCGCTCCCTTTGTGGGAGATCCTCTCGTCGCTCAAATTCTCGGCCGAGTCCGCCCAGTTCAAGCTCACCTTGGACATGGAGCCCCAGGGCGACATCGGGGTCGCGCTCGAGCTGATCGTGGAGAAGGGAAGGATCGACACGGACTTGCGCGTGGAAGACATTCAAGGGACGCTTCACTTGAGCGGCATGATCGTGGATGGAAAACCCCGCTTTTCCGGCGGCCGGTTCGCGGCGCGCTCGGCGCGGTTGATGGATTATCAGATTCAATATCTGACGACCGATCTGAGCGTTCTCGATTCCCTGGTCATCTTCAATAATCTGCACGGAGGGGTGTACAACGGCACCCTCTCCGGCGGATTCCAGATCGATACGCGCACGAACGACCTGCGCGGCGAATTCCGCGTCGACGACCTGGAGCTGGAGAAGTTCATTCAGGACACGAGATTCGCCAACCGGGAGATTCGGGGGAAGGTCCGCCTGACGCTGGACAACCTCCAGGGGCGCGCGAACGACCCGGCCACGCTCCAGGGAAAGGGATCCTTGTTCATCACCGAAGGCTCGCTCATCGACGTTCCCGGGATCGTGGTGTTCCTCAATCCGTTCAAGCTGGGCCGGAAGTTCACGGCGGCGAAAGCGCTCTTCGAGATCCGCGATCGCCGTTTCCACATCTCCAGCTTCGCGTTCTACGGAGAGGAGGGTTCGGGAAGCGTGTACGGCGAGGGCTATTTCGGCTTCGACGGGCGATACCGATTGAAGGTCGGAACCGAGACGGCTTCCACCTTTGGCCTGAATTTCTTCCTGACGGACCTTCCCATCAAGATCATCGATTGGCTGAAGCCGCAACACCTCAAGCGGTACGCGGGCACTTTGGACGAGGCCTTCGAGGAGCCGCTCAAAGAGTAGTCCGAAGTCTGAAGTCTGAAGTCGAAGGAACGGCAGCGCTATTCCGTTGCCGCGGAGCCGATCCCGCGCGGGTCGGTGACGGGTTCCGCGCGTCGAGCCGGCCAGTTCATCTCGACGGCATTGACCAGTCCCATGGGACCTGATTCGGCGATGGTGTATCCGAGGGCACGGAGTGCTTCGAGCGTGGCCGGCGGGAACTTTTCCTTCTCGACGCGGATCGGATCGGCGGTCGGCGGGATCGGGGGCCACTGGTGGTGGAATCGCGGCGCGGCGACGGCTTCCGCCAGCGGCATCCCGAACTGAACGCGATTCAGGATCACCTGAAGCACGGTCGTGATGATGCGCGGCCCGCCCGGCGAACCCAGAACCAGCGCGAGCCGCCCGTCCGGATGAAACACCATCGTCGGGGCCATCGAGGAGAGCATGCGCTTGCCCGGCGCGATGGCGTTGGCCTCGCCGCCCAGCGTGCCGTAGGCGTTCGGGGCGCCCGGTTTGGCGGCGAAGTCGTCCATTTCGTTGTTGAGCAGGAAGCCCGCACCTTCCACGAGAATGCGGGAGCCGTAGCTATCGTTGAGCGTGGTCGTGTTGGAAACCGCGTGGCCCCACCGGTCCACGATCGAGAAGTGGGTCGTATGGTCGCGCTCGCCGGCGCGGATGGTCGCGGGGTCGCTGCGGCCCGGCGATCGCTCGCGCCATCGCGCGGCGGCGTACGCCTTGGAGATGAGCCGATCCAGCGGGATGTCCACGAAGTCCGGATCCCCCAGATGTTCCGCCCGGTCCGCGTAGGCTCGCTTCATCATTTCGGCCAGCGCGTGCAGGTACTCCGCGCTGTTGTGGGCGGGCACCTCGCCGGCCGCCTCGACCATGTTCAGGAGCTGGATGAGGATCGCTCCGCCGGAAGAGGGCGGCGGCATGGAGACGATCTTCCATCCATGAAAGGTCCCCGTCACCGGCGCGCGCCGCTTCGGTTGATAGGCGGCCAAGTCCGCCTCCGTGATGAAACCGCCGCCGCGCCGCATCTCTTCGGCGATCCGGAGCGCCGTCGTCCCCCGATAGAATCCGTCCCGGCCTTGCTCGGAGATCCGGCGCAGCGTGGCCGCCAGGTCCTTCTGGATCAGGCGCTCTCCCGCGGACCGCGGCGTTTCGAAATTCCTGGCGAACGCGGAGGGGGCGCTCCGGGCGAGTTCGGTTAGGTCTCGCGCGGTCTTGGGATCCAGGATCCAGCCTTCCTCGGCCAGGCGGATGGCCGGCGCGACGAGGTCCGGCCAGGGAAGGCTTCCAAAAAGGCGATGGGCTTCCCATAACCCAGCCACCGTTCCCGGAACGCCGGAAGCCTTGTGCGAATGCAGGCAAAGCTCCACGTCGATCTCGCCTTGCGCGTTCAGGAACATGTCGCGCGAGGCCGCCGCGGGAGCCGTTTCGCGGTAGTCCAGGACGGTGACCTCGGGGTTGGCGATGATCATGAAGCCGCCCCCGCCCAGGTTTCCCGCTTCGGGAAGCGTGACGGCCAGCGCGAACGCGACGGCGACGGCGGCGTCCACCGCGTTGCCTCCCCGGCGCAGGATGTGGATTCCGACATCGGTTGCGTGAGGCTCGCCCGCGGCGACGGCCCCGCCGCTCAGAACGGCAGGGGTCGGTCGGGACGTCGAGCACCCTCCCAGGAGGAGGGCGGCGACGAGCGCCAGCCGCATGTTACAAAACATTTTCAAAATATATCGTAACGGTGCGATGGATCCCGGAGGAATTTTACAAGTCGGCGCGCCGGCGTCGATGCTAAAATCGAGCCATGGATCCGCGGCCCGCCGTTACGAATTACACCCTCGCGGAGTTCGAGGCCGTCTTGAACACCCTGGGATTGGAGGCCTATCGCGCGCGGCAGGTGCTCCAATGGGTCTACCGGCGCCGGGCGGCGTCGTTCGGCGTCATGACCGACCTGTCCAAGGAGGCGCGCGATCTTCTGGACCGGAAGTTCAGGATCTTCGCGTCCGCCTTGTCGGAGCGGCACGTCAGCACCGACGGGACGGAGAAGCTGCTGCTCGCCCTGGACGACGGGAACCTCATCGAAACGGTGCTGATCCGGGAGGGGGATCGCAAGACGGTGTGCGTCTCGACGCAGGTCGGATGTCCCGTGAAGTGCGCGTTTTGCGCCAGCGGCCTGAACGGACTCGTCCGCAACTTGAGCGCGGGTGAAATCGTGGAGCAGGTGGTCCACGTCCAGAACGCGCTCCCCGCGGGCGAGCGCGTGGACAGCCTCGTGCTCATGGGCATCGGAGAGCCGTTGCTGAATTACGCCCACGTCGTGCAGGCGCTGCGGACGTGGAAGGCGCCGTGGGGCCTGGGCATCGGCTGGAATCGGGTGACCCTTTCGACGGTCGGCATCCTGGACAAGATCGAGAAGCTCGTTCAAGATCGCGTGACGCCGAACCTGGCGATTTCGCTGCACGCGCCGAGCGACGCCATCCGCGTCGACCTGGTTCCAACCCTGAAGAAGAAGATTTCCGAGTTGATCAAGGCGGGCGCCGCCTACCGCGAGGCGACCCACAAAAACGTCACGTTCGAGTACGTGCTCTTGGACGGCGTGAACGACGACAAGAAGCACGCCTTGGAGCTGGGCAAGAAGCTGCGGGGCCTGCGCTGCAAAGTCAACGTGATTCCCTTCAATCGGGTCGAAGAGACGCCGTTCCGCGCGCCTTCCCAGGATCGGCTCGACCGGTTCGTGACAGCGCTCGGCGCGTGCGGCGTTCCGATCATGGTCCGCAAGCGAAAAGGCGACGAGATCGCGGCCGCGTGCGGCCAGCTCCGGGCCATGGCGGAGCGGACGAAGCCGGTGGATCCCACGATCGCAGCGGAGCGATCGGCGCCATGACCTTGCCTCACGAAGTCATCTATGCGGCGGCGGGCTTGGTTGCTTACTTTGCGGGTGCGACGCCGTTCGGGTTTCTGACCGCCAAAGCGGTCAAAGGCGTGGATCTCCGCGAGGTCGGATCGGGAAACATCGGTGCCACGAACGCCGCGCGCGTGCTGGGGCCGGTTTGGTTCATCCCCGTCTTCGCCTTCGATTTCCTGAAAGGATTCGCGCCGGTATTCTGGATGGCGCCGTGGGTGGCCAAGCACTTTCCGTGCGATCACTGACCGTTGCTTCCGGCCATGATGGCGGCGTTCTGCGGGGTCGCAGCGCTGGGGGGACATCTGTTTCCGATCTATCTGGGCTTCAAAGGAGGCAAGGGGGTGGCCACGGGTGCCGGGGTGGTCTTCGCGTTGAACTGGTTGGCGGGGGTCATCGCGCTGGGAGCGTTCGGATTCGTATTCGCCGTCACGCGCGTCGTGTCGCTCGGCTCCATGGTCGCCGCCGTGATCCTCCCCGTCGCGGCGTGGTTCACGATCCGTCGGGCCGGCTGGAGGCTGGAGGAGGAACGATGGATCCTGACCGCGTTCCTGGCGCTCCTGGCCGTCGCGATCCTGGTGCGGCATCGCGACAACATGCGCCGTCTCTGGCGCGGCGAGGAATCAACATTTCGTTTTTCTTCCAAATAAGATGGGTCATGCGTTGTGCGTTCTGGGGACGGGCGGGTGGGGGACTGCCGCAGCCTTGGTTGCGCTTCGCTCGGGTCTGGACGTCACGCTGTGGGGCCGGCGACGCGACCACGTCGAGGCGCTCCGGAGGGACGGCGAGAACCGCGCTTATCTGCCTGGCGTGGCGCTGCCGCCGGAGCTCGGCTTGTCGTCGGATCCGCGGGCGGCGGCCGCCGCCGATTTGCTGGTATGCGCCATCCCGACCCAGCACATTCGCTTCGTGCTGGGGGTGGTGCGGGCCGGGATCGAAGCGGAGACGCCGATCCTGTCGCTGTCCAAAGGGATCGAGAACGGAACGCTGGCGCGGCCGAGCCAGATCATCGGCCAGGTGCTGGAGCGTCCCCGAGTCACGGTCCTCTCCGGACCGAGCTTCGCCGACGAGGTGGCGCGGCAACTTCCGGCCCTTTTGGTGGCGGCTTCGGCGGAAGAAGCCGAGGCGTGCTTCTGGCAGGAGGCGCTGTCCGGCCCGACGCTTCGGGTCTACACGGGAGACGATCCCGCGGGCGTGGAGCTAGCCGGCGCCCTGAAAAACGTGATGGCCATCGCGGCGGGCATCTGCGATGGGCTCGCGTTGGGGGAGAACGCCAAGGCGGCGCTGCTGTCGCGCGGCCTCGTCGAGATGTCGCGCTTGGGCGTCGCGATGGGCGCGCGCCGGAGCACGTTTTTCGGCATATCGGGGGTGGGCGATCTGATCGCGACGTGCTACAGCTCGCGGAGCCGAAACCTGCGGGTCGGACGCGAGGTGGGCGCCGGACGGCTCCTGCCGGACATCATGAACGACTTGAAGATGGTGGCCGAAGGCGTGTGGACGTGCACGGCGGCGCGCGATCTGGGAAGGAAGAAAGGCATCGAGCTGCCGATCACGGAAGAGGTCTGCCGCATGCTGTACGAAGGGAAGTCTCCTCACGAAGCGTTGCGGTCGCTCATGACCCGCGTGCCGAAGAGCGAAGCGCCGGACCTGGGATAACGGCGGCATCCAGCATCAGGGACTGGAAAGGGGCGGCGGCCGCTTGCCGGTTTGCGCGGCGGTGAAGGCGGCGAGCGACACGGTCTGGTGGGGAGGCGTCAAGATGCCCACGGAGATGACGATGCGCAGGGCTTCGTCCGCCGTCAGGGCCAGGGGCAGGATTTCCTCGCGCGGCACATACACCAGGAAACCCGTGTAGGGCAGGGGCGACGCCGGAATGAAGACGCAGGCCAGATGTTTCTGCGTGGCCTCGTTCAAGCTTCTCAATCCTTCCGACATGATGAATCCGATCGAATAGACGCCGGGACGAGGATAGGGGACGGCCACCGGCTGCCGCAGCTCCATGGTCCGGTCGCCGCTGAAGAAAAACTCCGTGGCCTGCTTCGCGTAGGGATAGATCACCTTGATCACCGGCAGGCCGAGCAACAGCCGCTCGAAGAACGAGACGAGGCGCCGGCCGAAAAACGTCGCGACCACCGCTCCCACGAAGAAGACGAGCGCCACGCCCAGCACGAAGCCCGCGACGGGTGCGCCGTACGTCATGAACCACCCGAGCGCTCCTCCGCGGGCTTGAAGCTGCTCGGCCGGAATTCCGGTCGACTGGACCGCCGCCCATTGCAGGAACCGGCCGATCGGAATGCCCAGGTAGGTGATGACGATTCCGACGATCAGATAAAGAATGAGAATCGTGAGGACAGTGGGAAGGAGGGCGCCCAAGCCCTTCTTGAAAAGTGTCTTCATCTCAGGAGCGCCGTCAGCACTCGGCCATCAACCCTTGATGCAGGCGATCGGCCGCAGCCGGGCCACTTTATCGGAAATTCCGGCGCGTTCCATCACGTCCACCACCGCGGTCACGTCCTTGTACGCGTCCGGCATCTCTTCGGCCACGCCGTCCCGACTGTGGGCCATCACCAGCACGTTGTATTTCTCTTCCATCTCCCGGTACAAGTCGCGACCTCGCAGCGCCCGCTTCATGGCGGATCGGGAGCGGCGGCGCCCCGCGCCGTGGCACGTCGAAGCAAATGTGTCTTTCGAGGCGCGGGCGTTGCCGATCAGCAGAAACGAGGCGCGCCCCATGTCTCCCGGGACGAGGACCGGCTGCCCCAGATCGCGATACCCCGGCGGAATCAGCGGGTGCTCCGGAGGAAGCGCCCGCGTGGCGCCCTTGCGATGGAGGCACAGCCTCCGGGGCCGGCCGTCCACCTCGTGCGTCTCGAACTTGGCGATGTTATGGCACACGTCGTAGATGAGCCGCATCCCCAGATCCTCGAGGGAGCGCCCCGTGGCGCGGGCCAAGGCCCGCTCCGCGACGCCTTTCATCACCTGCCGGTTCACGAACGCGAAGTTGGCCGCCGCGAACATGGCTCCCAGATAGCGCTTCGCCTCCGGCGACGACAGGGGCGCGCAGCAGAGCTGCCGGTCCGGAAGGTCGATGCCGTAGGCTCGGGACGCGCGAAGCATGACGGATAGGAATTCCTCGCAGGTCTGGTGGCCGAATCCGCGCGATCCCGAATGGATGGCGACGGCGAGCGTTTCGCGCTCCAGGCCGAAGCGCCGCGCGATCTCGGGCCGGTAGACCTCGTCGACAATCTGTAGCTCGAGGAAGTGATTGCCGCTGCCCAGCGATCCGATCTGCTTGAGGCCTCGCTCATAAGACCGCGGAGGCACCGCGCCGGGATCGGCCCCTTCAAGGCGCCCTCCTTCCTCGATGTGCTGGAGGTCGTCCTCGGCGCCGAAGCCCCGCTCGACCGCCCAGGCCGCTCCCCGCGTCAGCAGATCGTCGGCCTCGCGGCGCGAAGGGGTCGTGATGGACCCTCCGCCTCCCACGCCCGCGGGAATATCGCGGAAGATCTGCCGCACGATGTCGCGGAGGCGACCGCGGACGTCCCCATGCGTCAGGTTCGTGCGCATCAGGCGGACGCCGCAGTTGATGTCGTAGCCGACCCCGCCGGGGGAGACGACTCCGTCCTCCGCGTCGAAGGCGGCCACGCCTCCGATGGGAAATCCGTAGCCCCAATGGAAGTCGGGCATGGCCAGGGAAAAGCCCACGATGCCCGGCAGGCAGGCGACGTTCATCACTTGTTTGAGGCTTTCATCCTGCCCTTCGGATTCCATGATGTCCGCCGTCGCGTAGATGCGGCCGGGGACGCGCATCGCCCCGGTCTTGGGGATTTCGACCACGCAGTCGCTGAGCCGGTGGAGCGCGACGGTTTCCATGGGCACCCGGAAAATAGCAGCGCTGTCGAGGACCGGTCAATCTCTTGGAACGTGGCTTCGGACCGGCTCGGGCGGCCGCTCCCAGAGGTGCTTGCCTTCGCGGTTTCCGGACGCGTCGTCCGCGGCCAGATCGAGTCCCGCCCAGCCGACGAGGAAATCCGCGAACTCGCCAAGGCTGAAGCCCAACTCGACGCCGAGGATTCCCGCCAACACCCCGATCTCCAGATTCCAGAAGTGGATCGGCGGCTTTCGAAGCGTGCTCCCGCCGATTCCATAGGGCAGGATCAGAGCGCAGCGGTGCTGCGCCACGGCCGACTCGTCTCCCAGCTTGAGCGAATGGAGGCTCTCCTCGTTCGGGTCCGCCAGCGACCATATGTAGGAGAGGGGCAGATGATCTTCCGTTCGCTTTTCGGAGACGGCGTGACCGTAGGTCCAGCCCAGCGTGTACCGGCGGCTCGATCCCAGCCCGACATGCGCCAGCTCCCCGGCGCTGGCCGTCACTTGAGCTCCGACGCCCACGGAGCCCTCCATCCTCCAGATATCTCCGAAATCCAGGACGCGATCCCGCACATACGTGCATCCGGACGCGCCCAAGGCCGCCGTCACGAGCAGGACGCTCAACCCTCGTCGACGCTTCACGCGAGCCTCTCCCTCAGGAAGGTTAGACGTCGAAAATCACGCGGGCGAACCAGCCGCCGCCGTCCGGCCGCACGACCAAGCCGTGGTAGGTGACCGCCTTGAGTTCCGTGCGCAGGGCGTGGCGGTCGGCCTCGAACGTCTCGCCCCGTGCGCGGGCCACGAGACGCATTTCGGAAAATGATACCTGGAAGTCGCAAAAAATCATCCCATTTGTGAAGAATCGATAGAGGAGCTCCGCCAGAAATGAACGGAGTCTCAGATCGTCGCTTTCCTCCGCGACTTCAATGACCTCTTCCCTCGCCGGCGCGACGCGTGCCACGTCCGCGATGAGATCGAACATGGCCACCGCCGCGGTCCGGAAAAGCTCTTCCCGGGTATCCGCGCGAACTTCGATGCCCACGTCGCCCGTATGATCCATGACGTGCACGGTACCGGCCATGCCACATAGTCCAAAGTCCGAAGTCCGAAGTCCATAGGAGATGAGCAGATGCGAAGAGATCGGGAGATGCGGATCTGGTCCAATCTCCCCAATCTCCTGATCTCGACATGGGGATGCGTGTAGATGTGGAGATAAGATCCGAATCCGCATTTCTTCATTTGTCTGCATCTCCTCATCTCCCTGCATCTCCCCATCTCCTTGAATATCTCGACACGCTCCTGGACAATGCTCGCCCATGGCGCGCGTCCTGAAGATCGACGGGCGGAGCATGACGTTCGCGGATCTGAAGGACTTGATCGCCGATCGCCCTCAAGGGTCTCGAATCCAACTCGCCTTGGCGCCTTCGGCGGAGCGGACCATGACGCGCTCGCGGGCCGTCGTGGAGAAGGCCCTGTCGGACGGCCGCCCGGTCTACGGGGTCAATACCGGCTTCGGAAGGCTCAGCGAAACCCGAATCGCGCCCGAGCGCCTGGAGGAGCTTCAATCCAATCTACTTCGCAGCCACGCGTGCGGTTCCGGTCCGCATCTGGAGCGGCCCGGCCTTCTGATCGCGTTGCGCGCGAACTCTCTCGTTCGAGGCCCGTCGGGCGTCACGCCGGGCCTCGTCCGAATGCTGATCGACATGTACAACCGCGGGTTCGAGCCGTGCGTTCCCGTCGTCGGGTCGGTCGGCGCGAGCGGGGATCTCGCGCCCCTGGCCGAGCTGGGCGTCGCCATGATGGGGGAAGGAACGGCGTCCGCGAAAGGGCTGGATCACGGTCCCTCCGCGGGAGCCCTTCGCCGGACGCGATTGAAGCCGTACCGGTTCCGGCCCAAGGAAGCGTTGTCGCTCATCAACGGCACCCAACTCATGACGACGTTGCTCGCCGAGGCTTTGGTCGAGGCGGAAACGCTGCTGAAGCTCGCCGATATCGCCGGGGCGATGACGCTGGAAGCGCTGAAGGGCAGCCACAAGCCGTTCGACGCGCGGGTGCACGCGGCGCGGCCTCATCCGGGCCAAGCCGAAGCCGCCGCCAACTTCCGCAAGCTCCTGGCGCGCAGCGAGGTGATGGAATCGCATCGCGATTGCGTCAAAGTCCAGGACGCGTATTCCGTGCGGTGCATGCCTCAGGTCCATGGAGCGGCGCGCGAGGCATTCGGGTACGCCCGGCGCGTCCTGCTGATCGAGATCAACTCCGCGACGGACAATCCCCTCGTGCTGGGGGGCGACGTGATATCCGCCGGGAATTTCCACGGCCAGCCCGTGGCGCAGGCGGCGGACTTCATGGCGATCGCGATGGCGTCCGCGGCCAACATTTCCGAGCGGCGGATCGAGCGGATGACGAATCCGGATCTGAGCGGATTGCCGGCGTTTCTCGTGCGGGACAGCGGAGTGAACTCCGGATTCATGATGGTACAGGTGGCGGCGGCGGCGCTGGCGGCGGAATGCCGGGTGGACGCGACCCCGGCGAGCGTGCAGTCGCTGCCGACGGGAGCGGCCAAGGAGGACCACGTCAGCATGGGTCCCCTGGCGGCGCGCAAATGCCGGCGGGTGATCGAGAATCTGAAACGCATGCTCAGCCTGGAAGCGGCGTGCGCGGCCCAAGCGCTCGACTTCCTGAAGCCCTTGAAGCCCGGCCTCGGAGTCGCGGCCGCCCACGAAGAGATCCGCCGGCGATCGCCGCATCTGGAACGGGACGTCCATATGCGGGCGCATCTGGAAAAGATCGATGTCGGGTGCCTGGTGACGGCCGTGGAGCGGGCCGTGGGGAGGCTGACGTGAAACTGGCGGACGTCGAAAAACCGGCGGCGTTGAACGCCGTACGGGCGCCGCGGGGCGCGAAGCGATCGTGCGCGAACTGGCAGATCGAGGCGCCCTACCGGATGATCCAGAACAACCTGGATCCCGACGTCGCCGAGGATTGGAAGAACCTGGTCGTCTACGGCGGGAGCGGCAAGGCGGCCCGGAATTGGGCCTGCTTCCAGGCGATCCTCCGGGCGCTCCGGAAACTCAAGCCGGACGAGACGCTCCTGGTCCAGTCGGGGAAGCCCGTCGCCGTCTTCCGCACGCATGAGATGGCGCCGCGCGTGCTCATCTCCAACTCCATGCTGGTGCCGCGATGGGCGACGTGGGAGCACTTCCGCCGGCTGGAGGCGCAGGGCCTCATCATGTTCGGACAGATGACGGCGGGATCCTGGATCTACATCGGGACGCAGGGAATTCTTCAGGGCACGTACGAGACGTTCGCGGCCGCCGGCCGGACGCACTGGAAGCGCGATCTGGCCGGCAAGCTGGTCGTCAGCGGCGGCCTGGGGGGCATGGGGGGCGCGCAGCCGCTGGCGGCGACTTTGGCCGGGGCGGCGTTCCTGGGCGTCGAAGTGGACGAGCGCCGCATCGATCGCCGCATCGCGACCGGCTATTGCGACCGCAAGACGGCCTCGCTCGACGAAGCGCTGCGGTGGCTGGACGGAGCGCGGGCGAAGGAGGAGCCGATTTCCGTGGGTTTGATCGGCAATTGCGCCGACGTGCTTCCGGAGATGGTTCGCCGCGACCTCGTGCCGGACCTGGTGACGGATCAGACGAGCGCGCACGACGCGCTGAACGGCTACGTGCCCGCGGGGCTTCCTCTGGACCAAGCGCTGGATCTGCGCCGAAACGATCCGGATGAGTACGTGCGCCGGTCCATGGAATCCATGGCGATTCACTGCCGCGCGATGGTCGAGATGCACCGGAAGGGCGCGGTGGTCTTCGACTACGGAAACAACCTCCGCGGACAGGCGCTCGAAGCCGGCGTGAAAGACGCGTTCAGCTATCCCGGATTCGTGCCGGCCTACATCCGTCCGCTCTTCTGCGAAGGACGGGGGCCGTTCCGCTGGGCGGCGCTGTCGGGCGATCCGCGGGACATCGAGGCGACCGACCGCGAGGTATTGAAGAGGTTTCCGGAGGATCCCGTCCTGGCGAGGTGGATTCCCTTGGCCCAGAAAAAGGTGAAATTCCAGGGGCTTCCCGCGCGGATCTGCTGGCTGGGCTACGGCGAGCGCGAGGAGTTCGGACAGGTCATCAATGCCATGGTGAAGCGCGGCGCGTTGAAGGCCCCGGTGGTGATCGGCCGCGACCACCTGGATTGCGGCAGTGTGGCCAGCCCCAATCGCGAGACGGAGGGAATGAAGGACGGCTCGGACGCGATCGCGGACTGGCCGATCCTGAATGCGCTCCTGAACACGGCGAGCGGCGCGACGTGGACGAGCGTCCATCACGGCGGCGGCGTGGGGATCGGATATTCGATCCACGCCGGGATGGTGGTGTGCGCCGACGGAACGAAAGGGGCGAGGGAGCGGATCGAACGCGTGCTGACGAACGATCCGGGGATCGGCGTTGTGCGCCACGCGGACGCCGGATATGAGGAAGCGGCGGAGTTCGCGCGGAAAAAGAAAATCCAGATTCCGAAACTATAAAGATGAAAAGGGCTGCTCTCTACCGGCCTAATCGGGAGGCGCGCAGGGTTGTCCGGGTCACGGACGTGACATACCGTGTCACCTGCGACCAGGGGCCGGTTTCGGGGGAATAAAGCGGCGGCGAGTAATGGCGCGCCATCCGATCGCGAGGCGTCGGGCGCGATCGTTTGAGCCATTTGAGCAAGCGAGCCGCTCGTTCCGGATCGGCGACAACCCTGGAAGAAATCTACTTCGGAGGCAGCGAGCAGGCGACGACCAGCAGCGTCAGAGGCGCGCAGGCGAAAAGCAGCAGGAGAGCGCCGGCGACGTTGCGATCCGCCGCGACCCAGGCAAGGTAGCTGGCGACGACGACCGTCGCCAGCAGGGGGCGCACGCGAGAGGCTTTCATCTGATCTTCAAATAAAGATCCCTATCCCGGGGCAGGACTTCGCCCACGTCCGCCGCCGCCGGAGCGTTCACGCCTTTGAGGGCGGAGATCAACGCCTGCGCCTTGTCGGGAGACACGGCCAGGAGCAGTCCGCCGGATGTTTGCGGGTCGAACACCACGTCTTCGATCGGCGTCTCGACCGTCGGAGCGGTTTCGTAGTGCCCCTTGAGAAATTCACGATTCAGGCGGTCGCCGCGAGTCTTGACGCCCTTCTTGGCCCAGGCGATCGCCTGGGGAAAGAGGGGCAGTTTGGCCGTCTCGATCCGGAAGGTGACGCCGCTGGCTTTCGCCATCATGCCCGCGTGTCCGGCGAATCCGAAGCCGGTGATGTCGGTGGCGGAGGACACGCCGCCCACGCCGCGCGCGGCTTCGCAGGCGCTCTTGTTCAGCGTGGCCATGCTGCGGGTGATCTCGGCGATGCCGTCGTCGGCGAGCTTGCCCTGCTTGAGGGCGCTGGTCAATATGCCGATGCCGAGGCGTTTGGTCAGGATCAGCCGATCCCCGACCCTCGCCTTGGCGTTCGACCAGACCTCCCGGGGATCGACCAGACCGGTGATCGAACAGCCGAATTTGAGCTCTTTATCCAGTACGGTATGGCCGCCGATCAGCGAGCATTTCGCTTCCTTCAGTTTATCGGCGCCTCCTTGAAGAATGCGATTCACGTCTTCGCCGGCGAGGTCCCCGACGGGCACACACAGAATGTTCATGGCCGTGACGGGGCGGCCCCCCATGGCGTAGATGTCGGAGAGCGCGTTGGCCGCGGCGATCTGGCCGAAGGCGTACGGATCGTCCACGATGGGCGTGAAGAAATCCAGCGTCTGAACCAGCGCCGTCTTTTCGTCCAGGCGATAGACGCCCGCGTCGTCGTACGTATCGATGCCGATGACGACGTCCGACGATTGCCAGATCTTCAGATCCGAGAGCGCCTCATGCAACTCATGAGGCCCCAGCTTGGAGGCTCAACCTCCGCAGGACGAGTATTCGGTCAGGCGTTTCTTGCCGGCGAGAAGGCTCATGAGCATATCCTAGGCGGAGCGGAGCCGGTTGACAACAGGAGAGAGGTTACGGGCCTTCGCGAAGCGCTTTTGAAGCGGCGGCAATCGTCTCGAGTTTCCGTCTCAGAAATTGAATTGGGCGAAAAGATTGAAGCGGTTGTCCGTGCCGTCCTTGAATCCGCCGCTCCATTCGGTCGTCCAGTTCAGGTAGTCGGCGCCGAACGCGACGTTGCCGAACTTCAGGCGGTTGGCGAGGTAGACGATGACGTTCTTGTCCCGAGCTCCGGAGGCGGGCAGGTTATCGTCCGGGTCGTCGAACGAATAGCCCAGGTACACGGTCCAGCAGTCCAGGGCCTGATAACCGACCTCGACCCATCCGCCGCGCGCATCGATCTCCTGGCCTTGGTTCGGATCCCCGGCGGTGTTGTTGACGCCCTGTCCGATGCCGCCGCGCACGTCGTCCAGGTTGCGGCCCGCCCAGACTTCCGCCTTCAGGTCGAGGGCTTCCCACAGGGGCAGCGTGAGGTCGAGGCCGAACGCCGTGCTCGTCCACGAGTCTTCGCCGTTGATGGGGGCGGCGCCCTCAGGGAGCTTCTCCTGGGCCGTGTGGCCCCACGTGCCGATCTCCCACTCCTTGTTCTCCATCCACAGATGTCTTCCTTGATACGCGACTCGGGCCTGGAGGGTCGGAAGCCCCGAGTCGATGCCGTCGAGCGTCGAGGCGGGGGAGAAACTGGAGGGGGTGGCGCCGTCCAGATTTTGGCCGTCGTTCGCACCGGTCAATCCGGCCATAACCTGGAGCACGGCCTTTGATCCCTCGCCGGGTTCGGGCGCGACCTCGAAGCGGATTTGCGGGCGGCGGTCGCCCAGATTGCCGGCGTTCCACATGACGATGTCGTTGTTGACGACGGGATAGAGAGGGGAAATGACATCCTCCCGCTGGCCAAGGACGAGGGCGGTTTCCGTCCATCCCAGGCGCAGAAACGCGTGGCGGATCCGCGGCAGGTCGCGCGATTCGCTTTGCGTGAAGTTGTAGAAGTCGATTTCCAATTTACCCGTGGGAAGGGCTTGGCCCAGCGCTTCGATTCGGGGCGCGGCGACATCGATTCCGAGACGGGTCAGTTTCGGATGCATGTTGAATTGTTCATCCCCGTTCTCGGCGCCGAACCCCAGCGGGATCGCGGCGTCGTCCTCGGATCGCACCCATTGGATGACCTGCGGGTCGTTGGGCTTGGAATCGTCGATCAAGACGTCGAGGCGCAGGAATCCGTAGAACTTCAATTTCCAATCTCCGGCTTGGATAGACAGATCTTGGGGTTTCGCCGGATCTTGGGCGTAGGTTGCGGACGCCGGGAGGTAAACGGCGAGCATCATCGCGAGCTCTCTGGCCATGGAGCGGGATCCTTGCAGGATTCGTTTCAGCAGACAGGAACCGACGATCCCAGAAGGGCGGAAGGGCCGACGCGTGAGAAGATCAAACCGTGGTGGGTCGGAACCGCCACCCTAGCGGCGGGCCGCTCAACCGAAGCAATGCGCCATGAACTTGAACGTGTGGTTCACGTTGATTGCCATATATACGTACAATAAAGCGATGCCGCGACATTAATAATTAATTCGGAAACGGCTTGGAAGAGCTGATATAAATCTGGTGGACTTCAATTTATTGGGATGTAGGCATGTCTCTTTCCACTGACGATTTCGCCGTGGCGTATCGGGCTCTGACGTCCAAAGCCTGCACCTTGAAGGCCCTTCAGAAGGCGTTCAAGATGCAGGCGTCCCGGATCGAGAAGGGCCGCCATGTGCCGCTTCGCGAGCTCTTGGTGACCGAGCGATTCCTGCCCGAAGGACACGCCGCGCTGACGGGTTCGGACCACCTCTCGGTTCGTTCCGATCCCGCGGCATTGGAATCCTTGGGCGAACTCCTGCTGCTCTTGGAAGTGGCGCACGAGTACGAACTCGATCAGGTCGTGGACGAGTTGGCGGCCGGCCCGGATCCCCGGAAATTGCCCGACGTGGAGATTCCGAAGTCCTTGGCGAAATACGATCTCGCCTGGGAAGTGGGGCGCGGCCGGGACGGAGCGGTGTTCCGCGGAATGCGCCGCGAGGGCCACTCGATCGTGGCGATCAAGGTGTTTCGTCCGGAGGTGTTCGCCGGGGAACGTGAACGGAAGGCTTTTCTGGAGCGCGTGACCGCCTCGGCCGCGGCGCGCCATGAATCGTCGAGCTTCGTGCGGGTCTACGAGTCGGGCGAGGCGTCCGTACGGTTCGCCTCGGGCGAGGTCCCCACCGCGTACATCGTGATGGAGTTCATCGAGGGACCGACGCTGGCGGCGATGATCGCCGATCGAAAGGTCTCGTTGCGGCGCGGATTCGAAATCGTCGAGCGCGCCGCGCGAGCGCTGGCGGGTGCGCATGCGAAGGGCGAGGCGCACGACCAGCTCTCCGGGAGCTCCATTCTGGTGACGGGCGACGATCGCCCGCACATCGCGGAGTTCGGCTGGCGGCCGGGAGGAACTCCGGCGCAGGACGTCTTCGCGCTGGGCGGCCTGCTGTACGAGATCGCCGCGGGGGTGGCTCCGTACGGGGGATTCCGGGCGCGCGACCTGAAGCCTCCGTCGCGGTACAACCCGCAGGTCGCGGGAGCGGCGGAGCGGGTCATTCTCAAGGCGGTCGCTCGAAATCCCGCGCGCCGCTATGCGGATGCCGGGGCGCTGGCGGACGACATCGCGCGGTACCTGCGGCGCGAAGACGTGGCCGCGGACGTTACGGCGGAGGAGTCGGCCGCTCCGCCGCCGGCTCCCGCGAAGCGGTCGCGCGCGCCGTGGATCGTGGCCGGATCGCTGGCGGGCGCCGCCCTCCTCGCGTTGACGGTGTGGATGGTCCGCGGGAATCGGAAAGCGGACGAGTCTTCCGAGGAGGCCTCGGCGCCTGCCGTGTCGTGGCGCGAGCCGCAGGGCTCGGCGATCTCGAACGGCCCCGCGCCGAGTCCGCCCAAGAAACGCCGAACGCGCCCGCCGGTGGATCCGCGGCGCGAGGAGATCGCCAAGAAAGGGCCGATGAAGCGACGGGATGAATGGGATTATCGCTATGCGGCGACGGGCGCGATCGCGGAGCAGAACTTCGACGAGTTGGAGCGGCTCGCGGAAGAGGCGTTGATTCGCGGTCCCGAGCGGGACTGGGCGCACCATTGGATGGCGATGGCGGCGCGAGAGAAGGGCGAACTCGACCGCGCGTTGAAACACGCCGACCGCGCCATCGAGCTGGGATCGCAAGATCCGGATCTGATTCAGATGCGGTTCGACATCTACCTGGCGCGATCGGAGTTCAGGAAGGTGCTCTACGAAATGGGCACGCTGTATCCCAAGGGGATTCCCCAGGTGAACGACGAAATCCTGCGGCTGAATCGCCAGATCGAGACGGAGCCGCGGGATGCGCGGCTCTATCTGCGGCGCGGCGCGCTGTACCATCATCGCAAGCATTACCCCAAGGCGATCGAGGATTTCACGATGGCCGTGGCGCTGGGGGAGTCGCGGGCGCATTATTTCCGGGGACTGACGCTGATGGCCGAGGATCGTTCGGAGGAGGCGGCCGACGCGATACAGGCGTTCCTGGCCGCCCACGGCAGCGGTCCGGGCGCCGATGAGGCGCGGTTGGCGCTGGCGGAGATCGAGAAGTAGGGAGGTCCCGGAGGATTCAGAGTCCACGGAGAAAAAAAAACTTGCCACGGAAACCCGGAGGCACGGAGAAAAATTTGGTAGATGCGGAGATTGCCGGCGATATGAGGATTGGAAGAGTCCGATCAAGCTGACTCTCCCCCCCAAAAAAAATATCTCCCTATCTCCCCCGATCTCCAGATCCCCTTAGAAAATCCTCTCCGTATCTTTGTGCCTCCAGGGTTATTCTTCTCGGTGATCTCCGGCGCTTCCGTGCTGCTCCCAGTCAACGCGGTTCCGGCGGGGCGTCGGCGCGGGGTCCGTCGCTTCCAGCCGGATCTCTTTCAAGTCGTCGTTCTGGATGATCTTCAGCCGCTGATCGCGGGCCAGTTGAAGGACCGCCAGGAACGTTCCGACGATGTGGGCGCGATCCCGTTGCGGACCGATCAATTCGAAGAAGCCCATCGATTTCTTGCCCTCGAGCGCCTTCAGGATCGTCTCGATCCAGACTTCGATGGGGATGTCCTCGTAAAGAATGGTGAGCGCCGCGTCCAGACGCGTGGACCGGATCAGACGGGAGAAAACGAGAACGAGGTCCCAGATTTCCAGATCGCGCACCGGAGGCGGTTCGGCGTCGCTTTCCAGCTCGAGCGCCGGCCGGACGAAACGCCGGAGGCGTTCTTCGAAGAGGCGGCCGAGGGTGGCCGCGCGATCCTTGAAGCGCTTGTAGTCGAGCAGCTTCCGGATGAGTTCGACCGACGAAGCCGCGTCCTCGTCCGATTCTTCCTCGCCCACCGCGCCCAGTTCCGGAGGAACGAGGGTGCGCGATTTGATGAGCATGAGCTGGCTGGCCACGGCGAGGAATTCTCCGGCGACGTGGAGGTCCAGCTTCTGCATCGCCGTGATGTACGCGATGTATTGTTCGGCGACCTTGGCCAGCGACACGCGCGTGATGTCGACCTCGGCTTCCCGGACGAGGTGCAGGAGCAGATCGAGGGGGCCGAAATAATTCTCGACCCGGATCTTGTAGCTCAGCGGGCCGCCGTCGAGGGCGGAAGGATCCGTCGCGGGCGGCGCGATGGGAACGGCGGTCGGCACGGAAGGCTCCCTCTCGTTTTGATACTTATCGGCCATCGGCGCTCCGTTGCTTTAGACCGCGCATTCATGCCCAGCCCAGCCCCTGGCGCAGGATCTCGGCGAATTCGGGGCCGAAGCCCACGTGAATGGCCAGAAACGCGATGACGTGGACGGGCCAAAGGATGTAGGCGGCGCCGAGCATGACCAGGATCATGGTGAGGATCAGCGCCACGGGCTCGATGGAATCCATCAAGGCCTGGAGCGGGCGCGGTAGGAAGTAGCGGAGCACGCGGGATCCGTCCAACCCGGGGAGGGGAAGGATGTTAAACGTTCCCAGCAAGAGGTTGAGGAAAAAGAAAAAGCCGAAGAAGATGCCGTTATAGGTCAGACCGTTCGCGTTGACGATGAAGTCGCGCGTGAACGGAATATGGTAGAAGATCGCGAGAATTCCGAAGCCGACCGCGGCCAGGAAAAAGTTGGACAGCGGTCCGGCCACCGCGGAGAGGCACATTCCCAGCGATGGATTGCGGAAATTGAGCGGGTTGATGTGCACCGGGCGCGCGCCGCCGAAGAGGAATCGGCCCCCGGAGCCGATGTACAGCATGAGGGGGAGCAGGATCGTCATGAAGGGATCGACGTGCACCAGCGGGTTCCACGAAAGCCGGTTGTCGTTCTTGCCGGTGGGGTCTCCGAGCCACCACGCCGTCCGGGCGTGCATCTGTTCGTGGAAGATGACGGAGACTCCCAGGGCCAGAATGTACAGAATGATGCGGATGACGTCGTCCATGGTCGTTCAGGCGATCGGCGTTTCGAGTCCGGCATCCGGGATCCCGAAGCGGTTTCCGGGGCGGTCCGGGGATGCGCCATAATAGCGCGGCGCGCCGAGGCGCGCCTGGAAATCCCTATTCTTTTCGAGGTGGCGCCATTTTCAAGGCATTTCGAGACCTCTCGCGATGGAAAGGCCGGGCGCTGGATCTGCTTTTTCCGCGCGCGTGCGAACTGTGCGGAACGCGAATCACGGACGCGGCATGGGACGTGGCCTGCGCTTCGTGCGCGCCCCATGTGGAATGGATTCGCGGAAGGGGCTGCGTCCGCTGCGGCGCGGAGCTCGAGGAGGCGGCGGGGCGCCGGTGTCGGGAATGCGCCGGGAAGGCCTACGCATTCAAGGGGGCGGTGGCGGCCGGCCGGTACGAAGGATTCGTCCGGGAGCTCGTGCATCGATTCAAGTTCGGCGGGCGCTTGGATTTGGCCCGGCCGTTGGCGGAGCGGATCCTCGATCGGCTTCGCGGCGCGTCGTGGGGGGCCGCGATCGAGGTGATCGTGCCGGTGCCCATGCGTACGTCGAAGATTCTGTTCGGTCGCCGGTACAATCCGGCGGACGTACTGGCGGGACAGATGGCGCGCCGGCTGGATCGCCGCCTGAGCCGGGCGGTGGCGCAGATTCGCGCGACTCCCTCGCAGACCCGCTTGACCGGCGAGGAGCGATTGAAAAATCCGCAGGGCGCGTATCGGGCACGCCGCGAGGGGACGATCCGCGGCCGCGTCGTGCTTCTGGTGGACGACGTGCTCACCACCGGGGCTACGGCGAGTGAATGCGCGCGGTGCTTGAAGGAGACCGGCGCGGCGGCCGTCTACCTGGCGGTGGTGGGACGATGAGACGAGGAGCGGAGGATTTCCCGGATTTTTGTTGACCGGATGCAGGGATTCACTAGGATGGCCCCGTCCTTAAGGAAGGATCTTGGAGACCTCGATCATGGTGAAAAAGGTTGCCGTAACGGCCATGCTGGCGCTGATGACGATGACGTTTTCCGGTTGCGCCAGGGACACGGGAAGCGTGTTCTATCGAGGGTGGAAGCACCTCGAATGGCACATCCTGGGAGCCTACAAGGACTTGGTTCAGCTTCATCGGGAGATTGATCGCTACATCTTCAATCTCGACGAACGGGATCCGGACCGCTACTAAGCAACCCGAGCTAATTTTCTGCACCCCCCTCCCGCGGCTCTGGGTTTGAGGGCTCGACGCAGGATACCGCGCAAGGCAAGCGTTTTGAGCAAGCGGACGACTGCGATTGGGAAT
>JACQVR010000098.1 GCA_016209705.1 Planctomycetota bacterium | reverse complement strand
GTGTGTAGTTCTTGTGCGAGTCGAATGCGATATACTGCATCGTGCGCCTCCCTTCTGCGGCGTGGGCCGCGATTGCTTCTCCGCAGCGCAGGATACATTCCTGCGCAGGGAGGCGCGCGCTTTCATAACATCATGACGGCAACGAGGCGCGGGGAGAGCAAGGGATTGAGGCGTTGGTTCAGGGCGTGCTGGACGGGGCAGGCACTCGGAAGTTGCGTCGGATGGCCCGCAGAATTCGGTCCTCATACTCCTCCACGACGCGACTCCGTGATGAATCGACGACGTTTCCAAGGGAAAGGATGACGCATTCTTTTCCAAGCTGATACACGTACGCGTCCAGCGCCAAGCGCCAAGACCCGCTCTTCATCAAGCCATGAAGATGCTGCGGCGCCCTGCCTCGCCAATACTGGACCTTGAGATCAATCCCTCCACGGCGAAAGGATTTCTCCATTTCTTTCCGCAGATTTGGGGTGCGGCGGAAGACATCCACACAGGCGAAAGTTCCCAGTCTCGGAGAGCGGACCTCGACCCCGCCTCGGGTACTGACCTCCCACCCAATCGGGTAGTGCAGAAGGAAGCGGTCGTGAGGGTCACGGAACGTGGTCAATCCCACGGATTGCCGGCCTCCGACGACCGCGTGGAGAGAGCCTCGGTGCCGCATCAACCTCTGGTCCAGCTCCTTCAGATTTCTCATGAGGAAGTGAGAAACCGGCGTAACAGCTCCAAGGCTCACGGCGACACCTGAATCAAAAAGAGGACGATCATGCTCACATCCAAAGTATACCTCCCCTGAGGTTCAAATTCCCTATCCATCCCGCGCCAGCCCCCGCAGCGCGAACGCGATCACGCCCAGCCGGTCCGTCTCCCCCGCCAAGAACGTGTCCACGTCGGTTTCGATGTTCATACGCCCCTCCGTTGCGGACATGACGGCACGGCGGGCGGGGAGAGCAACCCAAACCTGCCAGCAACTACTTGGCCAGTTCGTTGGAATCGAAACCCCATTGATGGCATACTTGGCCACCGCTTCACAACCTGATACGGTATTCCAAATTCGCGGGAGGCGACCATGAAATGCCCGGCATGCTCAAACGCCCTGACCGCAACGAAACTGAAGGACATCGTAGTCGATGTCTGCCAAAACGGCTGCGGCGGAATATGGTTTGACCAGCATGAATTTGAGCGGGTGGACGAAGCCCACGAGCATGAAGGTGAAGCCCTGCTCGACATCCCCCGCAACGAAAGCGTCCGCATTGACTTTGAAGCCCCTCTAGAGTGTCCGCGGTGTGAGCATCAAGTGATGCGCCGGCATTTCCACAGCACAAAGCGGAAGGTTGAAATCGACGAGTGTTACCGATGTGGAGGAGTTTGGCTCGATGCCGGCGAATTGAAAAAGATACGCAAGATGTTCCAAAACGATGAGGATCGGAAACAGGCAGCGAGGGAGTATTATGAAGAAGCCTTCGGGCAGACATTGCAAGACATGAAGCAACAGTCGTTGGAAGAATTGCAGAAGGCACGCCGCTTCGCGAATGCCTTGCGATGGGTATGCCCCTCGTACTACATTCCCGGTGACCAGAAATGGGGAGCGTTCTGACTGATGTCGCTCCCCCTCCCCTACCCTGACCCGCTTCTCGACCCCCAGCAAGCGGCACCGCTGGCACAGCATCCTATGTGCCGCATTGAGCCGCCTCGCGATGCCGTCGTCCCCTACTTCCCACCGACCCTCAAGCTCTCCTCGACCTCGAGCACCTTGCAGCTCCTGCACAGGCGCTCGCGGACAGCATCAAGCCGCCGAGCCACACCTTCCAGCTCGCCCGCCGAGGCGTGAAGGACCTTCATTCCACGCCTTCTCTGTCCGTGTCGCCCGCGAGTCCACGCAGCGCGAGCGCCACCACACACAGCCGGTCCGCCTGATAGCATGGACTCGACCGCATCAGCCCTGAGTGAGGACTCCGCCCGGCGGTCAAGCTGCGTCTCTTGCCTTAAAGTCGCACACGATTCCGCTTCTCATGTATAATTTCAACATGCCGATACAAATCTCGGAAGACGGCTATGAAAACCTCGAGAATGCGGAATGCCCCCACTGCGGCAAAGCAATCTACGAGTTTCTGACGATCTGCCCAAATTGCGGAAAGGGCCTCTCCGAACCGGAGCCGTGGGAAATGGGACAGTCCAAGACCGCCGAGTGCCCCAAGTGTCGCGCTCAGGTTTTCGATTTCGCGTCGAAATGCCCCAAGTGCGGCGATTGGATTGATCCCAAGATGGCTGCCTTCTCGAACAGACCATGGCCGTTGGCAATAAGGTTTGCTGCAATCATTCTTATTGTGGCGCTCATCGCGATGCTGGTGACAGGCATCCTTTGGTGAGTGCAGCATGGTGAACACCCACGGCCAGCGAAGACCATCAGCCAGGCGTACGTGGCGCTCGGCATTCTGATCGTCACGCGGTGACAGTTACTTCAAGAAATCATCCTACTCCCCCAGTTATGATTTCAAAAAGTTTCTTGATCACGATGCTGATACCACGGCCGACCGGCGTCAAGAACAGCAGCATCCAAAGTATAAAAAAGCTCATCAATCCCAACGCTTCTACTGTGTAGATAAAGCGTCTCGGCACATTGCACAGCGTCGTGAAGACCTTGAATCCATCGAGCGGCGGGATGGGAAGAAGATTGAAAACGCCCAGTGCAATGTTGATAATCGCGATCAGGACAAGGAACTCAACCAGACCATGAGTCACAGCGCCACCTGCTGCCGTCATCACAATCACCCTGATCAGCAACCCGGAGATGATTGCCAGAATGAAGTTCGTACCCACCCCCGCGATCGATGTGGCGAAAATCCCCCAGCGCTCGTTGCGAAAATAGATCGGATTGATCGGGACGGGCTTCGCCCACCCAAGCACTGGTCCGCCCATCAAGATCAGAATGCCGGGGAAAATAATCGTGCCGAATAGATCAATATGCCGTATCGGATTAAGAGTAAGCCGCCCGGCCATTTTGGCGGTCGGATCTCCCAACCTGAAAGCAACCAAACCGTGAGCAATTTCGTGGAGAATCACCGAAAACATCAAGACCGCAATTGATCCCAATATCGGCAAATCCATTTCTCACCTCTCGAAGACCCGTTTCCCAGGGAACACCCGCATCGTGACGATTTGACCTAGCGGACCGGATCTATTGAAGAAGCACGCCCAATGCAGGCAAAACTATCCGCAGGAACCGTGCTCCAGATCCCCAGACTTTGTCGACAGGAAGGCACGGTGCCCGACATGCGGCTCCAGACCGGCGATGATGATTATTCGACTCGCGCGCGTTTCCCCGCCCTGAACTTCGCCCATCTACGTCTTGCCGCATCCGCAATCTTCTTGAGTCCCTCGGCGCTGAACTGGCGGCGCTTCGATGGCGACACGGTGGACTTCCCCGGACCTTTGACCTTCGCCCACCTCCGCGTCGCCGCTTCGGATAGCTTCCGCCGCGCCTCGGCCGACAGCCGGCGGCGACGCTTCGGTGGCGCACCTGCGGCGGCTTCCCCGCCCGTCAGCCGATCAATCTTCCGCTGCAGCTTGTCCACCTCGCGCTGGTGGCGCTCAAGCTGGCGCTCGAGGCGGGAGACGCGGTCAAGCCGCTTCTTCTGGCGGATCGCTTCATGGAGATGGCGGACGGATAGGCGGCGGAGAAGGCGTTTGGGTATCATGGGCGTACCTTGGAGAGGGCAACAGCGCGCGAAGCTGCCGGGTTCCGCAGCCCGCCGCGCTATTTCTTCTGCTTCTTGATGTACTCCACCGCGGCGCCTAGTTCCTCGCGGAACTTCTCGACTGGGTACTCGATCCCGGCGAAGTACGTGCTGAAACTCGCGCCCACCGACACCACGCGCGCCGCCTCCTTCAACTGCTCCGCGCTGAATCCGTTGAGCTCCAACTGAGCCTTGTGGAACGGGATTCAGTACCGGCAGCCGCTCGACGTGGCGGCTCCGAAGGCGATCAGCGCCTTGTCGCGCGCCGATAGCTTCGTGTCGCCCAGCTCCCATTTCAGGGCCTGCCACTGCTGTTCCAGGACGGCATCGGGCATTCCATCCAGCCAGCCCGGCACCGCTCCCAGGGTCTGCCGAACCTCGTTCAGGATTTCGGTACGTCCCATGGCCATCTCCATTTCCGCGCGCGGCCGCGGAACCCGACGGGACGTCCATCCTCTTCGCCCACGCGGATCTGTCAATCGTTTTCTCCGCTTTGCGGATCCGACGCGGGGCGGGGAGACCCGTCGCAGGCCCGGGCGAACGCGATCCGATCCCACAGCCCCGGGCACTGCGTCATTTCCTTGTCTTGCCCGCTGGCTCGCGCTACGCTCGACGCCCCACGAGAGTATTCTAGTAGCCATGAAATTATTCGGCTTGGAACACATTGCCGGTTTTACCGGCGTGCGGAGATGAACCATGAAGACATCAGGATGCGTCCTGTCTTTCGCAGCGATCCTCGCCATTGCGGGATGCCAGACGCCTTCAAAGCAGGAAAATTCCGGGGCGCCGAAGGACGTCTTGGCTGGAAGAATCGAGGGACTCCAAGTCGAAACGCTGAAGAGCAGCGCCGTCGCTCTCGCCGACGGCGTGGAAGTGGTCGTGAGCCGAGTGCGGGTACCTCCCGACACTCGCATCCCGAAACACTACCATCCCGGTGAAGAATTCGTCTACGTGCTGGAAGGCTCGGGAACGCTGTGGCTGAAGGATGGGGGAGAGACGGCGGTGGCCCGCGGCCAAGTTCACATGGTCCCCCTCAAGGCGGTCCATACGTTCGCCTCAGGGCCGGATGGTGCAACGTTGCTGGTGTTCCGGGTCCATGAGAAGGGGAAACCCGTACGGTACGAAGTAGGCGAGGACCGGTAGACTGGTCGACGATAGGCGAGGATTCATCGTCGGCTCCAAAAGCCGCCTCGCGACGGCCACCACTCCCCTGCCGAAGCGTGAAGGACCTTCGGCTCGAGCGCGTCGCCGGTGTCGCGCGCCAATCCGCGCATCGCGAACGCGACCACGCGCATCCGGTCCGCCTCCCCCGCCAGGAACGTGTCCACGTCGGTTTCGATGTCCATGCGTGCCTCCGCGGGCCATAACCGCGGACCAGTGCGACTAGAACAATGAAACTTGCTGAACGTGGTGGCCAGGGCCGTCCACTTCTTGTCGTGCATATCATACGTATTAAATCTTGGAGGTCGCCCATGCCTTACCCGAAACGAATCATGCCAGCAATGGTGACTCTGGCCATCGTCCCGCTGATCGGCCTTGCAACGCAGGAGGAACGCGCACAGGAATATGTCTTTCCCGATACGGAATGGAAGACGATCGAGCCCGAGAAGGTGGGCATGGACTCGGACGCTCTTTCCAAGGCCGTGGAATATGCCAAACGACACGAGAGCTCCATCGATCCAACAAAGACCGAACGTCTCTTCGGCAAACGCATCGGTCCCGTCAAGGAACGCGGCGACGCAAACGGCCTGATCATCCGTCAGGGATATGTCGTCGCTGAATGGGGCGACACCCGTCGCGTCGATATGTGCTTCTCGGCGACGAAATCCTTTCTCAGCACCCTGCTGGGACTGGCCTTGGACCGAAAGCTTATTCGAGACGTGCATGATACCGTGGCTTCCTACGTTTCGGAGGGCTACGAATCCGAGCATAACCGCAAGATTTCCTGGCATATGCACGCGCAGCAGACGTCCGAGTGGGAAGGAAAGATGTGGGGAAAGCCGTACGACTTCAACGGTAGCGGCCCACCCCGCGAGCCTGGCACGCGATGGAACTACAACGACGTCCGGATCAACCGCTTCTCGCTTTCTCTGCTTTGGGTCTGGAAAAAGCAACTACCCCGGGTGCTTCGAAGTGAGATCATGGACAAGATCGACGCCAGCGATACCTGGCAGTGGCATGGGTACGACAACTCCACCGTGACGATCAATGACGAGAACATGCAATCGGTCAGTGGTGGAGGACGCTGGGGCGGCGGGATGTGGATCAGCTCAAGAGATGCGGCGCGCTTCGGATATCTGTTTCTGCGTCACGGCATTTGGAAGGGCGAACGGCTGATTCCCGATGCCTGGATCAAGGCGGCCACCACGCCCTGTCCGAAGAAGAAGGACTATGGGTACTGCTGGTGGCTCAACACGAACCGACGACTGTGGCCGAGCGCGCCGGCTAACTGTTTCGCGGCGCTCGGATATGGGGAACACGCGATTTGGGTCTGTCCGGATGAAGAGCTCGTGGTGGTCTGGCGCTGGTACTCGGGCCGCGCCGATGGTCTTTTCAAGCTCGTGCTCGCATCCATCAAGGAAAAGGGCAACTGAGTGAAGCCAAGAAGGACCCGCTCTGATTGTTCACGCACGCCATCGGCTCTTCACCCTTACCCGCTCCTCGGCTTCGATCATGCGGCACTCCTGGCACAACTTCTCGCGCGCCGAATCGAGCCACCTCGCGAGGCGACCAGCTCGCTGACCAGCGTGGAAGCCCCTCGGAGTCGACGTTTTTGGCTTACTGCAGGCTATCATGACAACCGGGCTCATTAGCCAGACCGTGAAAGGAGTTCAGAACCATGCCGGCAGCCAGAGGGGCTCGATACGGTCATACCAATCTAATAGCTCATGATTGGAGAAGACTCGCCGACTTCTACGAACACGTTTTCGGCTGCCTTTCAGTACCTCCCCCACGAAACCAGAAAGGAGAATGGCTCGAGCGCGGCACCGGTGTGCCTGGAGCGCAACTCGAGGGCGTCCACCTTCGGCTCCCTGGACACGGCGAGAATGGGCCGACGCTTGAGATCTACACGTACTCTCGAGTACTTCCGCAAAACGAGCCGGTTGCCAATCGGGCAGGGTACGGCCATCTTGCGTTTGCGGTTGATGATGTGAAACAAGCTCTCACGGCCGTGATCGACGCGGGGGGGACCGCGGTTGGTGAGGTAGTGTCGATGGTGGTCGAAGGCCGAGGACGTATCGAATTCGCATATTCCAGAGATCCTGAGGGAAATATCATCGAACTTCAGAGATGGTTCGCCATGTAACGGTAGTACACCGCTCTGTTGCGGAAGTTCCTGATTCGGGAAAAGGTCCCCTACTGCCGCAGCGGATTTTTGGGCTTCACCCCCCTCTTTTCCGCCCTGTATTTCTCCCACCTACGTCTTGCCGCGTCCGCGATCCTCTTGAGCCCCTCGGCGCTGAATTGGCGGCGCTTCAATGGCCTCACGGCGGCCTGCACCGCGCCCTTCACCTTCGCCCACCTCCGCTTCGCCGCCTCGGATAGCTTCCGCCGTGCCTCGGCCGACAGTCGGCGCCGGCGTTTCCGCGCCCGACCCGGCGCGTGTGCTCCATCCATCATCCGGTCGATCTCTCGCCGGAGCTTCGCCGCCTCGCGCTGGTGGCGCTCAAACTGGCGCTCGAGCCGCGAGACTTCGTCGAGGCGCTTCTTCTGGCGGATGGCGTCCTGGAGCTGGCGGACGGACAGGCGGTGGAGGAGCTGTTTGGGAATCATGGGGCGTATCTTGGGACCGGCGGGTGCGGGCGTCAAGAAAACGGTAAACCTACCAATCCATGGGTTCAATCCGAACGAGAGCCTTCCTGACGGATTACAGGATCTCCACCATATACTTCGCCATCTTGTCTTCCGATTCCTTCCGAACGCGCATCCGAATCCCGCTGAACTTCCCGTCCCGTTTCTTCACCTCTCCCTCGATACCCTCTCCCAGCGACCTGGAACCGATGAAGAGAACGTGCGGTTCACCGCCCGCCGGCTTCGCGTCCACCACCGGCGCGTATCCGCGCATCGTCATGAGGACATACGGCTCCGAGACGATCTCCAGTTCGATCCAATCGACACCGACCTTCAGCGTTGGCTTCTCGCGTGCCATGGCCGAGACTGTATCACCTCACCGACGATGCTACAAACCTTGGCAGTTCCAAAGGGAGCGCCCTCACGCCACCTCCTCGGCCACTTGGGCGCCAGCCCGTTCCACTCGCTTCAGCTTGGCCGTCGTGCCCGTTGCTTCCAACGCCAGCGACTTCAGCCCCAGCGGGTGGAACGCGACCGCAATTTCGCCCTTCACGCCGTCGTAGACGACGCGTTCCACGACGAGCCGGACCAGCCGCTCGCGCTCCTTCGGCTCCAAGACATCCCAGACGGGATCGAACAGCGTCAGCGCACGCTTGGCCTCGTCGGGATCAATCTTCACCGCCGCGAGCTGCTGGGACTCCGCATCGATCTCGCTGAGCCTCGACGCGATCTGGCCCTGCCGCGCCTCCAGCTCAGCGAGATGCCCTGCGGCAAGCGTCCCCGTGGCTTTCGAAGCGAAGACACGCCCGGCTTGGGCCTTGATGCGCCGTTCCTCGGCCTGGAGCCGCCTCGCTTCCTCCTTGAGCCGTGTCAGCGAAACGGCTACGCACCGATGCGCCTCGTTCAGCGTCTCGTCCAGAAGCTCGGGTTCCTTGCCCAGCTTGCGAAGCTCGTCCACGACGACGCGTTCAAGTTCAGCGGCGGGGACGTAGCGCACGGGACACGCATCCCGTCCGCAGCGGTCCACGATTGTGCACCGCATGTAACGATAAAGCACGCCGTTTCTCTTTCGCGTGGTTAAATCGGAGTCGCAGGTCAAAGGAGTTCCTCAAGTGGTCGCAGGTGAACGTCAACCCGAACAGCCACCTTCGATACATCACTTCGATGCGAAATCTTGAAGCTGCGTTCGGCGATCTACGCCTCCACGAGATCACGCCCGCCTTGGTCGAGAAGTTCAAGGCCGCCCGGGCGAAGGAGGTCAAGCCCGCGACGGTCAACCGCGACCTGATGAGCCTCAAGCGACTCTATAATCTGATCCTCAAAGGCAAGATCCTTCCGGAAGCGCATATCATCGCCACCTTGCCGATCCGGATCGGCTTCCTGCGCGAGAACAACGCCCGGCTTCGCTACCTGACGGACAAGGAGTACGCGGAGCTTCTCGTCGCTTGCGACCGCATCGATCTCAAGCGGCGCGCGAGCTCGACCGTGCGCGCGGTACCGCTCAAGGAGATCGTCATCACGGCGGTTCATACGGGCATGCGGTTGGGCGAAATTCTCAATCTCAAGTGGAGCGACGTGGACCTTCAAGGCCGCGTTATCACGATTCACGAGGCCAAGTGGGGAAGCTCGCGGCACGTTCCCATCAACTCCGTCCTCGGTGAAACGCTGGGAAAAATCCCCCGGCGGCTCGGCAGCCCGTACGTGTTCTACCACGAGGGCCAAGGGAAGCGTGCGGGTGACAAATACGAATGGATCAAGCGATCGTGGACGGTCGTGCTCAAGGAAGCGGGCATCACGAATCTCCGCTTTCATGATTTGAGGCACACCACGGCCTCCTGGCTGGTGATGCGAGGTGTGCCGCTTAAAACGGTGCAGGAGATCCTCGGCCACAAGTCGTTTCAGACGACGCTTCGGTACGCACACTTGGCGCCGGAATTTCGGACGGAGGCGGTGGAGCGGCTATGTACCTTCGGCACGGGACACATTTGGGACACCTGGCCCCCTGGAGGGGGCAGGCTACCCCTGCGCCCGGCCGCAAATGACGGGACGCCAAGGCCTAAGAGTGAGGGCGGTGGGGATTGAACCCACGGCCCACGGTTTAAAAGACCGTTGCTCTACCACTGAGCTACGCCCTCACGGCTTGGGCGACGCATCTTACCGTGACCGCCGCGGCGGCGCGAGGGATTCGTGCCCCTCGACCCGGGACTCGCGACTCAGGGATCGCGAGCGTTGCTTCCCCATCGAACATTTGATACCGTCCCCTTACCTTCATGATCCGCGCGGTCACCTTCGACCTCTGGGAAACGCTCATCCACGAGGAATCCGGCGTGGAAGCGGATCGCCGCGCGCATCGCCTCCGCGAAATCGGACGCGTCCTCGCCGCCGCCGGCGTCTCCGTCGCGCCCGACGCGCTCTCCCACGCCCACGAGACCGTCTTCGCCCGGCTGGCGTCCGTGTGGAACTCCAACCTGGACGTCTCCGTCCTCGAACAGACCCAGATCTTCCTCGAACTCGCGCTCGGACCCTCAGCGCTGAGCCGCCTCCCGTCCGGCGTCCTGCTCGAAGCGGCGCGGATCTACGGCGGCGCGGCGATCCACCATCCCCCCTCCGCCGTGCAGGGAGCCATGGAGACGCTCAAGGATTGCCACGATCGCGGACTGCGCTTGGCGTTGATCTGCAATACCGGCCGGACGCCCGGCAAAGTGCTGCGCGACCTCCTCCACCGCATGGGCCTGCGGAACTTCTTCGACGCCCTCTTCTTCTCGGACGAGCTGCGCCAGCGCAAGCCCGCCCCCAGCGTGTTTCAGAAAGCGCTCTTCCGGCTCGGCGTTCCACCCGGCGAATCCCTGCACCTCGGCGACCGCATCGAAAGCGACCTGGCCGGGGCTCGAAACGCCGGCATGATCACGACTCATCTCCGCCGGCCCGGAGGAAACGTCGCGCCCGACGGCGTCGCCGACCACGTCATCGCCGACCTGCGCGAGTTCCCGGCCCTGCTCGACCGCCTCGGGCCGCCCCGCGGCTCGAAGCGCCGTCCCGATCTCAGTTTCGACGCCATTTACCCGCGGGAAGGACCGCCATGAGCTTCTCGATGCTCGGACGCCGGATTTCCAAGATCGCCGTGATCGGCAGTGGGCAGATCGGGCCCGACATCGCCCTGTACTTTGCCAAAGTCCTGACCCCTCACGACGTGCCCGTGATCGTGACCGACATCGCCCCCGCCGCACTCGAAGCGGGCGCCGCCCGCGCCAGGAAAAAGATCGACAAGGGCGTCGAAACCGGCGCGTTCAAGCCGGCGGACGCGGACGCCATGCGGCGCCATCTCCGCTTCACGTCCGATCCGCGCGACGTGGAAGGCGCGGATCTCGTCGTCGAAGCCGCCACTGAACGCGCGGACGTCAAGCAAGGCCTTTTCGAAAAGCTCGAATCCCAAGCCGCTCCCGACGCCGTCCTCGCCTCGAACTCCTCGCATCTGGAGCCGGAAACGATCTTCGAACGCGTCCGGCGCAAGGACCGCGCGCTCGTCATCCACTATTTCTTTCCGGCGGAACGCAACCCGCTGGTGGAAATCGTTCCCGGCCGGGACACCTCTCCCGGCCTCGCGTCCTTCTGCATGGCGTTCTACGAGGCGATCGGCAAGGTGCCCATCCAGGTGAAAAGCCGGTACGGCTACGCCATCGACCCGATCTTCGAAGGGCTCTTTCTGGCGGCGCTGCTCCTCGCGGACGAAGGGCTCGCCACGCCCAAGCAGATCGACGCCGTTGCCCAGAAGACGCTCAGCCTGGGGGTCGGGCCGTTCACGGCGATGAACCTCACCGGGGGAAATCCGATCACCCAGGTCGGCCTGACGCATTATCACGACAAGATCATGCCGTGGTTCCGTTCGCCGAAATCGCTCGACGACCTGGCCGCCCGCAAGGGTTCGTGGCCGGCGGCCGCCAAAGGCGAATCGGTGGACGTGGATGAAACCACCGCCGAGGCGATCTCCCGTCGCCTGCTGGGCGCTTACTTCGGCCTCGCCGCCGAGATTCTCCAAAGCGGAATCGTTTCGGCCGGCGACCTGGAACTGGGCGTCGAGCTGGGATTGGTGATGACGCCTCCGCTGCGGTTGATGAACGAGACCGGCGTGGCGCGCTCGCTCCAACTGGTTCAATCGTATGCTCGAGAACATCCCGGCTTCCGCGTGGCGCCGATCCTCCAGGAGCAGGCGAGCCGCGGCACGTGGAAGATCCCCGCCGTGTTCCGCCGGGATGAGGGCGACCCCCTCGACTCCGCTCGGGGCAGGGTCGCCGTCGTCACGATCAAGCGCCCCCGCGTCCTAAACGCGCTCAATCTGGAGCTCTATCGACAGCTTCGCGAGACGTTCGACGACATCGCCCGCGATCCGCGGATCGCCGCGGCCGTCTTGACCGGCTTCGGAGACAAGGCGTTCGTGTCGGGCGCCGACATCTCCATGCTCGCCTCCATTCGATCCGCGGCCGACGGCGAAGCCGCGTCCCGCCTCAGCCTCGGCACGCTCGATCGGATCGAGAATCTCGGCAAGCCCGTCGTGTGCGCGCTCAACGGCCTGTCCCTGGGGGGAGGAAGCGAACTCGCGTATGCGTGCACCGCCCGCATCGCACGCCGGGGGATCCCCACGCTCTTCGGCCAGCCCGAAGTGAAACTGGGGATCATCCCCGGAGCCGGGGGCTCGATCCGGCTGCCGCGGCTCATCGACTTCGCCACCGCATGGAAGCTCCTTCGCGCCGGCGGCACGCTCACCGGTGCGGAAGCGCTCCGGCTCGGCCTGATCCGCGAGGAAGTCGCGGACGATCTGATCGGTCGCGCGATCGATCTCGCCCGGCAGATCGCCTCCGGCCAAACCAAAGTCGAGCCCATCCGCCGAGATCCCGTCGAGATCCCCGCGGAGTTGCCGGAGGTGGACCTGGGCCACCTCAGCCGCAAAGTCGACGAGATCCTCCGATCCGCGATCCTCGAAGGCGCCCGGCTGCCTCTGGAGCACGCGTTGCGGCTGGAGTCCGCCAAGTTCGGCGAAGTCTGCGGCACGGAAGACATGCGGATCGGATTGGAGAACTTTCTCAAGACCAATCTGAAAGAACCGGCGCAGTTCGTCCACCGTTGACCGTAAACCGTCGACCGTCGATCGGAGAACGTTGACCGCGCGGTCGACGATAGCCGGTTCACGGTTAACGGCCGACGCCGTGTTTGCTACCCTTCACACAGAATGGGTTTCGGGCACATTTACGCCGACGCCGAGCAAGGCGCCGTGCTCGACGCGTTGAGTCGGCATCTCCACGGCCTGGGCTTCGAGCCGATCGAGATGACCGCGGAACGGCACCCCTCGCGCATGAAGGAGATCGACGAGAACCGCCTGCGCCTCTACTGGATCGCCCCGCGTCTGGGGCGCTGGACGGGAATCTTCGAGCATCGTTATTACGACAACGCCGCCCGGAGGCGCTGGGGATATACCGATGAGGAACTGGCCCCGGCGCTCTCGCGAATCCTGGACGCCGAGGCGTATCGGATCGAGGTCGTCGATCAAGCGGGACTCTGGATTTATGCGCGCTACACCGGCGGAACGGAGCGGGACTGGAAGGTCTACCAGGACACGCCGGCGGAGCGCTCGCTGGATCCCGACCATGCGAGGTACGAGCTCAACCGGATCATCGAGCGCGAAGGGTTCAAGAACGTCGGCCTAGGATACGAGAACATTCCCGGCCCGATGGTGCGACCGATCGAGAGAATTCCGCAATCCGCCGAAGGGGTCGAAGGGTTGGAAGGGTTCGTGCATCGGGCCTATCAAAAAGCTCGTAGCGGGTAGCTCGCAGCCTGTAGGCAGAGAACTCCTGCCACCAGCTACAAGCTATCAGCTTCATCCTTCCATCACCTCCTTCGTCTTCTTCTCCACCAGATCCTGGACTTTCGTCTCGTACTCCTTGATCAGCCGATCCATCTCGTCGCGCGTGCGCTTCTTCTCGTCTTCCGACATCTTCTTCGCTTTTTCTTCTTCGTCGGCGACGGCGTTGGCGTCGCGGCGGACGTTGCGCAGGGCGATCTTGGCCTTCTCGCCGACCTCCTTGACCAGCTTGGCCATCTGCCGGCGCCGCTCCTCCGACAAGGCGGGCACGGCCAAGCGCACGACTTTTCCGTCCGTCTGGGGATTCAGCCCCAGATCGGCCTTCTGAATTGCCTTGACGATGGCGTCGATGGCGCTCATGTCGAAGGGTTTCAGAAGGATCATGCGAGGTTCGGGGACGGTGATGGAGGCGAGCGACTTGAGCGGCGTCGGGGCTCCGTAGTAGTCCACCTTGACGCCGTCGACCAGCCCCGGGGTGGCGCGTCCGGTGCGCACCCCCTTGAACTCGTGGTGCAGCACCTCGATCGCCTTTTCCATTTTTTCTTCGGCTTCGAGAACGATGTCGTCGTAAGGCATGCTCACCTCTTCGCGGTCTTCGCGTGCTCGCCGGCCATTGCTTCTCCGATGAGCGTGCCGATGGGCTCGCCGCTCACCGCCCGTACGATGTTCCCTTCCTTCCGGAGATTGAACACGATGATGGGGAGCCGGTGCTCCATGCACATGGAAATGGCGGTCACGTCCATGACGCCCAGCCGCCGGTTCAGCACGTCCAAATAGGCCAGCCGCTCGAATTTCCTGGCCTTGGCGTTCGTGTGAGGATCCTTGTCGTAGACGCCGTTCACCTTGCTGGCCTTGAGCAGGACTTCGGCGCCGATTTCCGCCGCCCGCAGCGCCGCAGCCGTGTCGGTGGTGAAATGGGGATTGCCGGTCCCGGCCGCCAGCACGATGACCCGTTCCTTTTCCAAGTGCCGGATGGCCCTCCGCCGGATGAACGGCTCCGCCACCGAGTGAATGGGCAAGGCGGAGAGGACGCGCGTGGGCTTTCCCAGGGATTCCAGCAGATCTTGAAGCGCCAGAGCGTTGATCACGGTGGCGAGCATTCCCATGTAGTCGCCCGTGGCTTGATTGATGCCGCCCTGGGACAGCGTGCCGCCGCGGACGATGTTGCCGCCGCCGACGACCACGGCGATCTCGGTGCCGAGCTTGGAGGCCTCGAAGATCTGGTCGGCGATCGAGCGGGCTTCGCCGATGTCGATGCCGAAGCCGCCTTCTTTGCAGAAGGCCTCGCCGCTGATCTTCAGCAGAACGCGCTTGTATTTGGGCGCGGCCATAAGAGAAGTCCCATGTCCCACGTCCGACGTCCCACGTCCGATGTCCAGCGTCTGGATCGCCGCGGTTCCCGACGCCGGACATCGGACGCTGGACGTGGGACGGACTATCGCCCCAGTTCCATCCGCACGAACCGGCGCACCACGATATTCTCGCCCAATTTCGCGATCCGGTTCTTGACGAGATCTCCGTAGGTGCCCTTGAACTCCTCTTCCTTCGGATACGGCATATGAAGAAGGCAGGTTTGCGAGTAAAGGTTCTTCTCCAGCTTGCCTTCGAGAATCTTTTCGGCGATCTGGGGCGGCTTGCCCTGGAGGTCCGCCTCGAACTTCTTCCGCTCCTGCTCCAGGATCTGGCCGGGGATCTCGTCCTTGCCGACGTATTTAGGGTCGAACGCCGCCACGGCGATGGCCAGCTCGCGAAGCAACGTCTGGAATTCGGCGTTGTTGGCGACGAAATCCGTATTGCAGGCGAGTTCCACCAGCGCGCCCACTCTCCCGTTGTGCACGTACGCGCCGATCGCCCCCACGGTGGCGGCGCGATCGGCCAGCTTGTCGCTCTTCTTCAAGCCGCGTTCGGCCAAGAGCTGCTTGGCTTTCGCGTAGTCGCCGCCGGCATCGGAGAGCGCCTTCTTACAATCCATCATCCCCGCGTCGGTTTCGGCGCGGAGTTTCATGACCAGCTTGGGATCGATGTCCGCCATAGAAGTCCTTGTTTGCCCGCAAATTTCATGAGGATGAACCACCAAGGCACAAAGACACGAAGTGTCTTTGAGGAACACTAAGCCGGCTTTGGGCGCCCTTTTGCAAGGTCGGTCCGGGTGGATCGCATTCGAAAAAATGTCTCATTCGAAGAGACGCGGTGAAGCCGAAATGCCATCCAAAGCAGTCCTCGGCGCCCCTAGACCCGCTTGGTGTCTTCGTGTCTCGGTGGTTCATGAAAAGATCGAACTAAGGAGAAGGCGCTGCGGGAGTGGTGGACGTCGACTTGGCGCCGCCCGAGCCGCGCGAACGGCGGTCGTCCCTTCCGCGCCCGCCGCCGAAGCCGAACAGCCGATCGCCCCGGCCGCGGTCGCGCCGGTCCCGTCCGCCGACGGATACCACCTGTTCCACTTCCGGCGCCGGCTGCACCACCTGGACGGCCCTCGACCGGCCTTCCAGAACCGCGTCGGCGATCTTGTTGATGACGATCTGGATCACCTTCATGGAGTCGTCGTTCCCCGGGATGGGGATGTCGATCGCCTCGGGATTGCCGTCGGTGTCGACAAGCGCGACCGTGGCGGCTCCGACCTTGTCCGCCTCCGCCACCGCGATCGCTTCATGCACGGGATCGATGACCACGAGGGCCGAGGGAATGCGGTCCAGATTCCGGATGCCGTCCAGATTGCGGATGAGCTTGCGCTTTTCTCGGCCGATGGCGGCCTGCTCTTTTTTCCCGTATCGGTTGATGGTGCCGTCCTGCTCCCACTCCTCGATCGTCCGCAACCGGCCCAATCGCTCCCGAATGGTCGCGTAGTTGGTGAGCGTGCCTCCGAGCCAGCGCTCCGACACGTAGGGCATACCGCACCGCTTCGCCTCGTCGCGAATCACGGTGCTGGCTTGGCGTTTGGTTCCCACGAACAAGATCAACTCGCCGCGCGCCGCGAGCTGTTCCAGGAAGTGGCAGGCTTTGATCAATCCCTTGACGGTCTGCCGGACGTCGATGATATGGATGAGGTTGCGCTTGCCGAAGATGAAGGGAGCCATCTTGGGGTTCCACCGGCTGACCTTGTGGCCGAAGTGAACCCCCGCGGCCAACAGAGCTTTGGGGTCGATGGAGACGGCCGGCATTTGTTCCTCCGAATCGGGTCAAACCTGCTTGCTCCGCGCCCCGACGCGCTCCGCCGCCCGGACGGATGCCAGCCGTCCCGACGGCCTCCGCTCCCCGTCCGTATCCCTGGGCGGGTTCTCCACTCCTGGAAGGTGCAGAGACGTCGCGCGGGTGCCAAACGCGGGAAGTGAATTCTAGTGACGGGGTTAGGACGAGTCAATGTAGAAATTGCTCCGTTTGCGGGATGTCGCCATTTCTAATGGCCAAAACCTCCGCTTTCCGCGAAATTCTTGAGGGTGGAAGGGGGGACCAAGATCGCATCCGCGCATCACGCGGTGCCGCTTCGATAGGTTCGCAACAGCTCCACCATCAAGCTCATGTCCGCCGCCAGCGGCGCCTCGTAGCGCACCGGCTCGCCGAGGCCGGGATGAACGAATGAAATGGAAAAAGCGTGAAGCGCCTGGCGCGCCAGCACCGGCTGATCCGGATCCGGCACACGCGCGTCGGAGACCCCTTCGCCGGCCACATCCTTGAGATACACCGCCTTGCCGCGACCGTAGGTCGCGTCGGCCACGCACGGATGGCCGATCGATCCGAGATGAACTCGGATCTGATGGGTGCGTCCCGTCCGCGGCGCCACGAGCACGAACGTATACCCGCGAAAACGTTCCCGAACGCGGTAGAAGCTCAGCGACGCCTTGCCCGTCCCGTTCTTCACCACCGCCATGCGCTCGAAGACCTTCGGATGGCGCTCGATATCTTTTTCGATCACGTCCTCGTCGAACGGCAGCTCCCCTTCGACGATGGCCAGATATTCCTTGTCGACCGCGCGCTCCTGGAATTGCCGCGTCATCTCCGCATGGGCCCGCACCGTCTTGGCCGCGATGATGACGCCGCTCGTGTCCTTGTCGATGCGGTGCACGAGGCCCGGCTTGTACACGTCGTCGGTTTCCGGCAGGACGCCGCAATGGTGAAGCAGCGCGTTCACCAGCGTGTCGTCCCAATGGCCGGCCGCGGGATGCACCACCAGATCCGGCGGCTTGTTGATGACGATGAGGTGGTCGTCTTCGTGCACAATCTCCAGCGGCAGCTCGCGCGGAACCACCTGCGGCCGGATCAGGCGGGGAACCTTCACGACGATGCGATCGCCGAGGCTGATCGCGTAGCCCGGCTTCGACTCCCGCCCGTTGACGGAGACCAGTCCCTCCCGGATCAGCTTCTGGACCAGGCTCCGCGAGTACTCCGGCAGCCGCTTGTGGATGTAGACATCGAGCCGCTGGAGCGTGGCCTCCTTGTGGATGTTGAACACGTGCTCCGTCAGCCGGTCATAATCGACTTTGATCACCTTGGCCATGGCGTGGTCGAACGTCCGCTCCGGCCCTCTTGACCGGAGCTTCGAAAGCGATTAAAAAAAGGATCGTGATTCGCCTGGATTGCCCGAAGTGCTCCCGTTCAAACCCGCTGACGGAAGAGGAGCTTTTCCTCTTCTATCCCCGCTTCTACTGCCTGACGTGCGGCGAGAAACTGCGGATCCCGCTCTCGCCCGAGGAATACCTCCGGCTGGCCCATGCCACGGATCTCGATCGGCGCGTCGAATCCTACCATCGGGCCGCGGCGCCCACCAGCACGAGGTAATCGTCGTCGTAACCGGACCCTTTGGCCCGCGTATATTCCAGCGCCACGAGAGGAGCCACCCCCCGGATCAGCTCCGGCGGATGAAGTTCGAATCGCCCCTGCTGGCGCGCTCCCGAACGCAGCTCCAGATCGCCGCTCAGCGCCGCCACCCAATCACTCCCCAAAGTGGCTCCGATCGAAGGCAGCCATCGCGCCTCGCCCGAGCGGGGAGAGCGGCGCAGCTCCGGGCCGATCCGCGTTTGTCCCCGGGCGGAGGCGGCTGGGATCAGCCCCGCCAGCGCGAACGCGAACCATGCGGCCGGTGTCGTTCGGAGCACCAAAGCACCCTCTTTAGGGATAATCGGCCGTAGACGATACCGACCTGGAGGGAATGCGTCTAGTAATGAATCAAATTTGAACGGCTCGCCGGCACGGCCTATTCCTCGACCAGGACCGTGACCGTATTGGAGACCAGCCGGTCCACGGCCAAGGCGACGCCTTCGGCGCGCGCTTTGCCGAGCGCCTTCCGATAGGCTTCGCCCGCTTCGTAAACGAACCGGAGCTGATAGGCGCCGGGGCGATCCAACTGAGGCGACCGGAGAAACTGGATTTCTCCCGCGAACAGATCCACCTCCTCCCCGGCTTCGATGGAAATGACGTCTTCAACCCACCGGCCGACTTCGAGGCTTTCGACCGAATCCAGCGGTATTTGCGATACGCGGCCTTCCTCATCGACGATTTCGAAGTAGGCGTACGCGCCGTACAGCGCCGATCCCTCGACGACATCCCGGGCCATCAGGTAGGGCCGATCCGCGCCGTTGCGCAACCGCACGGTATACGCCAGCGGCTCGCCCGCCTTGAGATGGTAGCGAGGCGCCTGCAAAGCCAGTTCCAGGTCTTCCTCGGGCGCCTCGGCGGGGCTCGCAGAGGTGGTTTCCGTCGCGGCCGACGGCTCCGGAGAAGGGGTGGGAGCCTGGGCGTGCGCCAGCAGATCACGGGCACGCTCCGCCAGAAGCCGGTCGGTTCCCGCCGCCGCCGCTTGCAGCGCGGGCGCTGCCTTGGGGCCCAAGGCCCGAAGCTCGCGTTCGGCATCCCGCTGAATGTCGGGATCGTGGTCCCCGAGCAACCGGATCAGGGACTTGATCTTGTACTCGTCCGGATCGGCGTTCTTTTGCGTCAGGGCCAAGACTGCGGCGCCGCCCGCCACGCCCAGGCTGAGCACGACCATGAGAGCCAGGTTGAGCTTCGGCATACTTCAAAATCCCCGAAAGCGCCCTTCTTTCACTTATCTAATAGACGTATCAGCGGCCAAAACGTTTAATCCATCATAAAAATTTTCATTCCACAAGCTACGAGCTACCAGCTTTAAGGCCACCCTCAGTCCAACCACTCTTTATCCTTCAGTTTCTTGGGCAGGTATTCGTCCGTCGCAAACGAGATATCCTTTTTGGACAGCGCTTCGAGCTCCAGCTTCACGCCCTGGCGCAGCATGTTCCGGATCTCCGCTTGCCAGGGCTTGCTCTGGAACCATTCGTAGTTCAGGAGCTGCTTGGCGCGGTTGGTGTCCTCGTCGTTGAGCTTGATCGTCACGTTCGAAGGCAATTTGAACTTATCCTTGTCGAAGCTCGACAGGCCGACAAAGCGCGCGCTGGGCACCGCCATCCGCTGGGATTCGTAGGCCAGGTTGATCGACCCCTGCTTGACGACCGAATAAATGTAATAGCCCCAAGGGTCGTTATCGACGAAGACGTAGAGCGGGAGCTTCAGTTCGTTGACCATGCGGGAGCAGAGCCGGCGGACGCCGCGGGGCGGCTGCCCTTGCCCGTGCAGGAGCACGCAATGATGCTTCTGCCAGAACTTGTCCTCGTTGAGCCGCCGCCACATCGCGTCCTTCTCGACGAGGAGGACGAACTTGGCGTCGACCTTCTTGAACTGGATCAGGTTCGGCTCGACGATCGACGGGATGGACCATCCGCCGCTGCCCATGCGGCGCAGATCGATCGTGTCGCCCTGGTCCACGATCGTCATGTCGCCCACCATCGCGCCCTTGTTGGAAGCGAAGAGGTGCAGCTCTTCGCGCAGCGCATCGACGGCGACTTCCAGGTCTTCGATGATGGGGTCGCTCTCGTCCTGTTCCTCGAACGTGTTCTCGTCCGTCCCCTGCACGGTGTGCTTGGTCATGTAGTACAGATCGCGGATGCTCGTCGTCTTGCCGCTGGCGAGGAGCTCCTTCTTGACGGCGGAGGCGAGGAGAAGCGTTTGCATGAATTTTCGCGCCATCGAGGCGTTGAAGAAGGTGCGGGCCTGCTTCTCCTGGCCCATTTCGATCATGCGTTTCTTGGGATCGAAGCGGACGTTCGAAAGGGCGCGGATGGGGATGTCGATGCCTGGATTTTGCTTCTTGCGGATCTGGCCGACGACGTGATCGGCCAGCTTCGTGAGCTTGGTCGCGGTTTCGCGATCGAGAGTGCCTGCTCGGGCCATGTGAGCCTCCGATTACGCCTTTTGGGCCGCCGGTTTCAATTCGAGTTGGGCCGGCTGGGCGTTTTCCGGCACGACCAACGTGGTGGTTCCCTTGAGAACCTCGTCCCCGTTGTCGTTCTTCTCTTCCTTGGCGGCTTCCCGCTCGTGGAGTTTCGTCGCCTGTTCCGCCATGGCTTGCAGCCGCTTCATCAGATCCTGGCGATCCACTTTCGTCAGGAGCGCGCACGCGTCGGCGACCTCTTCGATGTAGCGCTCGAAGAGGCTCCGGCGTTCGAGCTGTCGGGCGTCGCGCTGGCGGCGGCGGACGTACGCGTAGACCCGGCGGCCCGCTTCCTGGATCGCGAGCTTCATCTCCTTGATGATCGCATCGTAGTGGGCGACGGCCTCCTTGGACTCGCTCGTGAAGGGGACCCACACGGACGCGAAGTGAAGCGCGATGGCCATGGGCGCCGCCGGGAGTGCGCCTTTCGATTGGGAGACTCCGTAGTTCTTCCACTTGGTGTCGAGAATGGCTTCCGTGATCGCGCATGAGCCGGCCTGATAGAGCAGCGGCACGCGATTGGCGAACCGAAGGACCCGCACGAGGTCGTCCGGCGGCCAGTCCTTGACGCCGTAGGCGAGCGCGACTTCGACGGCGAACGGATTGCCGCGATAGACGGAAGGCGGCCGCGTCACCGCGGTGTAGAACTCCGCCTGCACCTGCTGATGCAGGCCCTTGAGGAGGTTCGCCTCGCCGATGGGCGACAGCACGTCCGTCGGCGGGTTCATGATCTTCACGGTGGGGATGGCCTTGTGGACTTTCTCGGCATCGCCGGCGGCCACCTTGGACGGCTTCATGTCGGCCGAGACGGCGGCGACCCGGCAGATCTCCGCGGCGACGGAAGATGAGACGCGCGAGAAATCGCTCTGAAGGAACCCGCTGAGGGTTCGCGCCTTGGTGTCCTGGAGCATCTTCATGAAGACGCCCAGCTCGACGCCGTAGGGATGCGGTTTGATTTCCTTGGGCTCGCGCGGGAACTCCTCGACGGCGCGCCGGAACTCCCTCTTATCTCCTTCGGGGTTGACGTAGACGAACGTGGCGTGGGGATTGGCGATGGCGGTCTGTTCCAGGTATTCGTCCACCGACAGGCGGCCCTTCTGATACTTCCCCACGATTTCTATTTCCACCTTCGTGCCGTGGACCTTCTCCCAGGCGACCTCTTCCTTGCGGATCAGGTTCGGCTCGTTGGTCGAGGTTTCGATCTGAAGCTCGACGTAGTGGGCGGGTTTTTTCTCGCCGGTACGCGACCAGATCTTCATGGGCTTGCCGGTGGTCAGGAGCGAGTACATGCCCGCCGCGGCGATGCCGATGCCTTGCTGCCCGCGGCTCATGCGCAATCGATGGAATTTGGAGCCGTACAGCAGTTTGCCGAAGACGCGCGGGATTTGCTCGCGAACGATGCCGGGGCCGTTGTCCTCCACGGCCACGACGTAGCGGTCCTCCGTGCCGGGGAGGAGGCGCAGGGTCACGCGCACTTCCGGCAGGATGCGCGCTTCCTCGCAGGCGTCCAGCGAGTTGTCGACCGCTTCCTTGACGCAGGTCAGAAGCGCCTTGCGGGGATTGTCGAACCCGAGCAGGTGGCGGTTCTTCGCGAAGAACTCGGATACGGAGATTTCGCGTTGCTTCTTGGCCAGTTCCTCCGCGTGCACCAGGGTGAGCTGCGTCGGTGGTTTTCGCTTCGGCATGGCGGAGCCCATCATGGCTGTGTTCCCCCTTCGTCGGTTCGGCGCGGAAAGGGCGGGGCGCCGGCGGTGTGTCCGGCACGTTCCGGTGTGTCCCCTCCGTCTCCGCTTTTTATCCTATCCCATCCTCCGCTCCCCGTCAAACCGTTACAATAAGTTTTGAGAATGCTTCGTAACATATTGTTACAATATATTTTGAAAATTATTCGTAACAGTTACAAAATATTCTCAAAACTTATTGTAACGGAGAAGAACTACCGGGCGGAGGACGGCGCGGGATAGACGGAAACGCGGCGGCCCGACTCGAACTTCACCACCCCATCGATGTAGGAAAAGAGAGTGAAGTCACGGCCCTGTCCGACGTTTTGACCCGGAACGTGGCGGGCGCCGACCTGACGCACGATGATGCCGCCCGCGCGCACGGGTTGACCTTCGAAGCGTTTGACGCCGCGGCGCTGCGACTGACTGTCGCGCCCGTTGCGCGTCGAACCTTGTCCCTTCTTGTGAGCCATGAACCCTCCGAGCGTAGGGATTATACGAGCCGTTCCCGCGGAGTCAACCCCCGGGCGCCAAGCTCCCGCCTGGACGGCCGTATTATTTCACGATCCGGAGGGGATGGTGTATCCTCCGCCGCGGATGGATTCGGGTCACAACCTCGCCGATCCCCACGTCTCATACTGAGGAGGCTGCATGAAGCGCTGGGCGGGAGCGATCGCGTGGTCGACGTTGTTTTGTGGATGCGGCTACACCGGTTTCGAGCAGGTGCACCGGCTGTCCGACGAGGACCTCGCCTCCCTGGTCGACAAAGCGCCGTATCCCGAGATAACGCCGACCAGCGAAGCCGTTCCACCTTCCCAGATGGAAGTTCGCCCGGACGGAACCCGCGCCATCAAGCTCACCCTGGCCGAAGCGCTGCGCCTGGCCGAACGCAACAACCAAAGCTTCCTGGCCAGCAGCGAAGCCCTGGACATCCAACTGCTCAGCCTGGCCGTCGTCCGGCGCGGCTGGTGGCCATTTCCGCAAGACGTGACCGGATCGCTCACGTACGCCCATTCTCCAGACAGCGGCTCTTCCGGATCCGAATCCATCACGGCCGGCATCACTCAAAAACTCCCGTTCGGCGGGTCCGCGGCCGTATCCTGGACCCAATCCGGCAGCCAGATTCAAGGAGCCGACAGCTACGGCCGCTCCGCCGCGGCCTCGATGACCGTCCCGATCCTCAAGGGATCCGGCCTGCGCGTCGCCGCGGAAGAGCTGGTTTCCGCCGAGCGCGATTACGTCTACGCCAATCGTTCCTACGCCTTCGCCCGACAGGAGTTGCTCGTCCAGACCGTGCAAAGCTTCTTCTCCCAGCTCCGCCAGGAGAAAGACATCGAGAACCAGCAACGCAACCTGGAGCGCGCCCAGACGCTCCTGCGCCAGTCCGAACTGCTGTTCCGACTGGGCCGCGTCTCGCGAACGGACGTCTTCCGCGCCCAAGTGCAAGTCACCAACGCCCAGAACGGCCTCTTCATCGCCCGCGAACAAATGAAACTCTCCCGCGACGCCTTCAAGATCGACCTGGGCCTGCGCCCCCAGGACGTCCTCGAACTGGTCGATGAGAAAATCGAATACGCTCCTCTGACGCTGGACCTCCCGGCGGCGACCGCGGACGCGCTCAAGAACAACCCGGATTGGCTCAACGCAAAGAACCGATTCGAAGACTCCGGTCGCGCGCTCGACGTCGCCCGGTCGAGCGTCTGGCCCCAGTTCGACGTGACGACGTCTTATTCCTGGTCGCAGGAGCCGACGGCGCAGCCCTTCGATGAATTCGCCACCGGGGCCCGTTCCTTCTCGGTCGCCGGCTTCTTCTCCATTCCCCTCGACCGGCTCGCGTTGAATCGCGACTACCAAACCGCCGTCATCACGTTCCGCCAGGCGGAGCGCGCCCTGGAACGAACGCGCGACGCGATCGTGCGCGAGACGCAGTCGCGCTTCATCCAACTCCAGCAAGCCGAAGCCACGATGAACTTCCAGAAGCGCGCCATCGGCGAAGCGGAACGCACCGTCCGCCTTATCGAGTTCGAATACCAGCGCGCCCGCGTCCGCAACCGGGAGGTCATCGACGCCCAGGTGCAGCTCCTGGGAGCGCAGAACCAGTATGAGTCCGCCCTCGTTGCCGCTAAGATAAGCCAACTCAGGCTGCTCCAGTGGGTCGGGCGGCTCGTCATCGACGACCAAGGGAACTGGCTCAAATAAAGAAGATGAACAGGAAAACAGGAGCGCTCCTCGCGCTGAGCGCCGTCGGCGTCGCCGTCACCCTCGCGTTCGCGCTCGGCGGCGAGCACGTCGGCGCCCCCGAAGGCGGAACCGCCAACGTCGAGAACGGCGACTTCCTCATCACCGTGACCGAGGAAGGCACCTTCAGCGCCAAGGAATCGATCCCCATCTCCATCGCCACGGAAGCGCTCCAGGAGCAGATGACGATCCTCTCTATCGTGCCCGAGGGAGCCACGGTGAAAAAGGACGAGGTGCTCATCGAGCTCGACCGCAGTCCGCTGACCCGAATGATCAGCCAGGCGGAAATCGAACTCCAGGCCGCGCAAAACGACCTCGTCCAGGCGGAGGAGGACCTCAAGATCCAGATGCTCCAGAGCGAGCTCGATCGCGAGCGCGCCGAAAGCGACTTGAAAGCCGCCGAGCTGGAATTGAAGCGGTGGATCGAGCTGGAGGCGCCGAAACGGATCAAGGAAGCCGAAGTCAAGATCGCCGACGCCGAGAACGCGGTCAACGAAGCCCGGCGCGAGCTGACCGACCTCCAGACCATGCTCAAGGAGGACCTCGTCTCCGCTGTCGAGGTGCGGCGGGCGGAAGTCCAGCTCCGCAAATCGGAAGCCGAATACGAGTTCGCCACCCTCAACCTGCGGCTGCTGAAAGAGTACGACAACCCGAGCGAGACCACGGCCCTCCAGTTCAAGCTGGCGGACCGCAAGCTCTTCCGGGACGGCAAGATGTCCGCCATCGAATCGGTCACCCGCCAGAAGCAATCCGCGGTTCTACGGGCCACCACCGCCAGGAATCAGAAGGAAGAGCTGTTGCGCAAGCTGAAGGCGGATCTCGAGCGGATGACCGTCCGGGCGCCCAGCGACGGCATCGTCCTGTACGGCGATCAGCGCAATCCGTGGGCCTGGTCGAACGGCGATCAGCAGCTCAAGGTGGGCAGCAAGATCAGCCCTCACAATCCGCTTCTGACCATTCCCAATTTGAGCGCCTTCAAGATCGTCCTCCAGGTCAACGAAGGCGACATCAACAAGGTGCAGAACGGCCAAAACGCCGAGATCCGTCCCGAAGCCATCCCCAACACGACGTTCAAAGGAACGGTTTCCAAAGTCAGCAAGGTCTCCGGCGGCGGCCGCCGTTGGTGGGAGAGCAGCAGCGCCGGAAAGTTCGACGTGGAAGTCGAGGTCGACGGACTCGATCCGCGCATCAAGCCGGGGATGAAATGCAAGGTTGAGATTCTGATCGAAACGGTGCGGGACGTCGTCCACGTGCCGGTCGACGCCGTCTTCGAGAAGGAAGGGACGAACCTGTGCTATGTCCTCGGAACGGGAAGGCCCCAGCAGCGCCCGGTCAAGCTCGGGCGCTCCAGCCACGACGTCATCGAGATCACGGAAGGCCTCAAGGCTGGGGAGGTGGTGACGCTGTATGATTCGACGCGCGGCAAATGAGTTCGTAGCCGCTAGCTCGTAGCTCGTGGCCGACGGCAACAAGCTACAAGCTATCAGCTGCAAGCTACCCCGTGCGTGACCCCGTCGTCCACCTCGAGGGATTGAGCCGCGCCTATTCGGCGGGAACGACCGCCGCCGTGGCGGCGCTGAAGTCCATTTCCCTGTCCATCGATCCCGGAGAATACGTCGCCGTGATGGGCCCCTCGGGATCGGGCAAATCCACGCTCCTGAACCTGCTGGGGCTGCTCGATCACCCCACGAGCGGGAGCTATATGCTGGCGGGCCGCGAAGTCGGGGGCCTCGACGACGACGAGCGCTCCAGCTTGCGGAACCGCTATATCGGGTTCATCTTTCAGTCGTTCAACCTGTTCCCGCAGCTCGACGTGATCGGCAACGTCGAGGTGCCCATGCTGTACGCGGGCGTTCACGCCCGCGAGCGCCGCCGGAAGGCGGAAGCGCTGATCGAGATGGTCGGGTTGACTCCGCGCCGCCATCACCGTCCCACCCAGCTCTCGGGCGGCGAGATGCAGCGCGTCGCGGTCGCGCGGTCGCTGGTCAACGATCCGCTTCTGCTCCTGGCCGACGAGCCGACAGGCAATCTGGATTCCGAGACGGCGGAGGTGATCGCCGGCCTTCTGGAAGATCTGCACCGCCGGGGTCGGACGATCGTGCTGGTCACCCACAACTCCGAGCTGGCTAATCGGACGACGCGGATCCTGCGGTTGCGCAGCGGCGAACTTCAGCGGGATGGAGCAGCCGCATGAGTTTCCTCGAGACGGCCCGACTCGCCCTGCGCAGCCTGGCGCTGCACAAATTCCGCGCGCTCCTGACCACGCTGGGGATCGTCATCGGCGTCGCTGCGGTCATCGCCATGCTCTCGATCAGCGAGGGCGCCAAGCGCGAGACTCTGGAGCAGATCCGCGTGATGGGCGTGAACAACATCCGCCTGCGCAGCATCAAGCCCGTGGCCGCCGACCGGCGGCAGGAAGCGGCACAGAACCAGAGCGCCATCCTCACCTACGGGGTGACGCGGCGCGAACTGGACCACATCCGGACTCTCTCGAAGGACATCGAGTCGATCGTGCCGATGCGCGAGGTGCGTCACGACGTGTGGTACAAAGACGTGAAGACGGACGTTCGCGTCATCGGCACGTCGCCGGACCTGTTCGAGGTCTTGCGGCTCCGGCCGGAGGACGGGCGCCTCTTGACGGAGCTCGACGAGCGGGAAGGGCGGGCCGTGTGCGTGTTAGGGGCGGAAGCGCGGCGAAAGCTGCTGCGGGCGCATTCCTGGCGAGGCCAGGACGTTAAGGTCGGCCCCCAATACTATCGGGTCGTGGGCGTGCTGGAGGACAAACCGATCAAGGCCGGCGGATCCATCCAGGTCTCGAACCTGAACAACCTGCTCTACATCCCTTACTCCGCCCTGATCAAGGACTTCGGGATCACGTCCGTCCAGCGCAAGTCGGGCGCGTTCGAGGCGATCCGCCTGGAGGTGGACGAAGCGATCATCACCGTGGCGCGCGAGGACGCGATCCTTCCCGTCGGCCGGATCCTGGCGCGCGCGCTGGAGCGGACGCATCCGCAGAATGACACCGAGATCGTGATTCCGCTGGAACTCCTGCGCCAGAGCCAGAGGACGCAGCGGACGTTCACGATCGTGATGGCGTCGATCGCCGCGCTGTCGCTCCTGGTCGGCGGCATCGGGATCATGAACATCATGCTGGCGAACGTGGCGGAGCGACGCAAGGAGATCGGGACGCGGCGGGCGCTGGGCGCGAAGCAGCGCGACATCCGGCGTCAGTTCTTGACAGAGAGCGTGGTGCTCTCGCTCCTGGGCGCGGTGGCCGGTCTGGCGCTGGGCGCGGGCGGCGCCGTCGTGATCCATATGGCCGCGGGATGGCAGACGGTGGTTTCGCCCGTGGCGGTGGGCTTGGCGTTCTCGGTGGCCGCGGCGACGGGCGTGATCTTCGGGACCTTCCCGGCGGTGAAGGCGGCGGAGCTGGATCCAATCGAAGCGTTGCGAACGGAATAAGAAGCTATCAGATGTCAGCCGTCAGCTATCAGCTATGTCGTCCAGACTTTCATATTCCTTACTATGGATAGCGCTCGCGGGGGCGGGGAGCGTGGGCTCCCAAGAGCCCTCCGCCCGGGATGCGGTCGAGCGGGCGCTCGAGGAGACGGCGCGGGCGCCGTACGCGTATCGCGTCACCGGCCGGTTCGTGCGGACGGGAGCATACGCACCGCCGGATCGGCTGGTCGCGCGGATCGACAAGTATGTATCGGCGCGGTGCGGGCCGCTGATCCTGGTCAAAGGTCCCGAAGGCTTGTGGAAGACGCCCGACGAGCGGATCGGCGAGCAGGTCGAAAAGCCGGAGAAGGATATCGCCGACATCGTCAAGGCGCTGGAAGAGGCGCAGCCGCCGCACGAGCTGATTCAGGAGTTTCTGGAGATGGCGAGGCCCGGGCATTCCCCGGAAGCGCGCGACGTGAACGGCATGGCGTGCCATCTTTACGCGTTTTCGTTCCGGGAGGATCCGCTGCGCACGTCGATCGAAAAGCAGATGGACACGTCGGCGGCGCGGGGCGCGTTCCGTCGGCCCGACAAGGTTCTGTGGGGCACGGCGAAGGGCCTGCTGCGCGTGTATCTCCACCGGTCGGAGGGGACCCTGATCCGTTTCGTCGAGGAGCGCTCCGTCAAGCTGGTGTACGGCGACGAGACGCGGATCTACAAGCTCGAAATGCAGGCGGACTTCTCCGAGCACGGCACGGCGGCGCTCGATCTTCCACAAGAAGTGCGCGAGCGCCTGAAGATGAAATGAGGCTCGCCGCCTACTGGGCCAGTCGCGCTTCCACCAGTTCCAACCGCGCCTTCTCGAAGGCGAGCCGGTGGGCCAGATCGATGCGTGTCTCGATGGCGACCCCCGCCGGCTGTTCCGCCAGCTCCCGATCGCGTGCCGTGAGCCACGCGATTTCGGACTGAATGTGCGCGCGAAGCTCGGCGAGCCGCGCCCGATCGGCCGGCTCGACGCGATCGAGCACGGTTTGCTTCCAGGCCGCAAGCGACCCGTCGAGATCGTCGTACGCCCCAGTCGGGATCCGGAATTCCTCGCGAACAGGTTCGGAGGGCTCGGTTTCCACGAGGGTGGGGCGTTCCGTCTGAGCGCACGACAGGAAGGCGGTCATACCGACGAGCACCACACCCATTCGCATCATCCGGCAACCTCCAATTTCCACGCTGGAGGCTACTCCAGGTGAAGGCATCCGGTCAAGGCGGTGCGACGTGGCCAGCGGTTCCTTCCAAGATGTGCTCGTTCCCCCTTCCTGCCGTCGAAAAAGGCTTTTTGAATTTCATAAGATTTCCTGCACTCGTGCGATGCGCTTCGAGGAGGCATGCGTGAAGTTGACGCTGAGACGGACCGCTCTTCCCTTGGTCATTCGAACGAATAAGCGGCGAGAAACTCGGCCGGTGAAAGAACGAACAAGGGAGCGCGAGGGAAATGATCGGGATTGCGCGTGACGATGCCCTCCGCCTTCGCGTGAACGGCGGAATGGAATTGGATCGCGTCCTCGAAGTCCGCAAACTCCGCGTCGATGGCTTGGCTCAGAACCTGACCCGTCAGGTCGACGGGCGTGAAGATGTCGCGTAACAGACGAATCGCTTTCTCGGCGGCGCGCCGTCCTGCATACTTGGAGATGATGTAATAGCAATTGCTGAAGCTGATCACCGAGACGGACGCGTCAATCCGACCCGACTCCGCCAACGTCCATACGCGTACCGCTTCCGGGTAGAACGCCTTGCGTTCCGCCAAGACGTCGAGCAGGACATTGGTATCGACGAAAATTTTCAACGCTTGGGTCCGTATTTTTCGGATAGGGCCTCTCCCAAGAGCTCTCGGTCGCTCTTGCCCACCGGCAGCTTCACAAGGCCGGTGGCCTTCATCGTCATTGGACCCACAGGCGCCTTCTTTCGCCGACCCTTGAGAACGGCCCGAAGGAAGCGCGCGAACATCGAAGAAAGGGAGGTGCCTTCCTTCTCCGCCAGTTTCTTGGCCTCCTTGACCAGATCTGGATCGGCGCTCAGCGTCAACTTGGTCAACCGCATAGGCTTCTCCAATACGTATCGCTAACATTTATAATACGTATTCGGGTCCGTTTTGCAAAGGGCTCTTCTCCACCCTTCCCTGACCGGGCGTTTCCGCTATACTCCCCGCATGCCCACCCCCCTCATGGAGCAGTACGCCCAGATCAAGAAAGAACACCAGGACGCCATCCTGCTCTTTCGCCTGGGCGACTTCTACGAGATGTTCTATCGGGACGCCGAAACCGCGTCGCGCGTCCTGGGAATCGTGCTGACGTCCCGCGCCAAGGGCGAAGGGCGCATCCCCATGTGCGGCGTGCCGTACCACTCCGCGACGTCGTACATCAACCGGCTTCTCAAAGCGGGCCACCGCGTCGCGATCTGCGAGCAGATGCAGGATCCTGAGGAGGCCGACGGTGTCGTCGAACGCGCCGTGGTGCGCGTCATCACGCCGGGCACGCTGGTCGAAGAAACCATCCTCGACGCCAAGCGCGCCAATCACCTGGCGGCGGTCGCGACGGACGGCGCGCGGTGCGGGCTCGCGTGGGCGGACACCTCAACCGGCCGGTTCCTCGCGCACGAGATCGACGCCTCGCGATTGGACGACGAGTTGGCGCGGATCGAGCCCGCGGAGACGCTCGTCGCCGAAAGTCATGACAAGCTGGTCGAGAGGCTCCGCCACATCGGCGGCGGCTTGGTCACGCCCTATCACGATTGGGTGTTCGACCCAGCCTCGGGACGCGAGACGCTTCTCGAGCACTTCGGCGTCGCGACGTTGCGCGGCTTCGGGTGCGACGACCTCACGATCGGCCTCGGGGCCGCCGGCGCCCTGCTGTCCTATTTGCGCGAAACCCAGAAGGGCCCGCAACGCCACCTCACCCGCCTGGAGCGCTACCAATCGTCCGGCCGCATGTTTCTCGACGCTCACACGCAAGCGGCCCTCGAGCTGCGCGAGACGTCCCGCGGCGAGCGCGACGGGTCGCTGCTGGCGACGATCGACCGCACGGCGACCGCCATGGGCGCGCGGCTCCTTTCGGACTGGATCGCGTCGCCGCTCACGGATCTCGACGCCGTCCGCGCGCGCCACGACGCGGTCGAGGAACTGCGCTCCGACCGGCGCGTGAGGGAAGAGTTGACGAAGACGCTGGAGATGGCGTGCGACCTGGAGCGCGTCCTCGCGCGGCTCGGCGCCGGCCGCGCCCACGCCAGGGATCTCGTCGCGTTGCGACAGACGCTCACGCTCATGCCCGACCTACGCCGGCTTGCCGCCGGCCTGAAGTCGGCCGCGGCGGCGCGGATCGCGGCGGACCTGAGCGAGCACGCCGAACTGCGGACTCTCCTGGAACGCGCGATCGAAGACGAACCGCCGCACCTGCTCACGGAAGGCGGTCTCATCAAGAAGGGCTACCACGAGGAGCTGGATCGCATCCGCTCCATCACGACCGACGGCAAGGGATTCATCGCCTCGTTCGAGCAACGCGAAGTCGCGCGGACGGGCATCTCCTCGCTGAAGGTGGGCTTCAACAAGGTCTTCGGCTTCTACATCGAAGTCACGAACGTCCATCGAGAAAAAATTCCCGCCGACTACATCCGCAAGCAGACGCTCAAGAACGCGGAGCGATACATCACGCCGGAGCTGAAGGATCACGAGGCGACGGTGTTGAACGCGGACCGGCGCTCCAAGGATCTCGAGCATGAGCTCTTCACGCAGGTCCGCGACCGGGCGGCCGGACAGATCCCGCCGCTTCAGGCGACGGCGCGGGCGCTGGCGGAGCTGGACGCGCTCCGCTCGCTGGCCGAGATCGCGGAAGAACGCGGATGGGTTCGACCCGACATGGAGGAAGAGCCCGTTCTCGACATCCGCGACGGACGCCATCCCGTGCTGGAAGGGGTCCTCGCGTCCACGTTCGTTCCCAACGATCTCGCCTTCCCCTCCGACGCGCGCATCTTCATCATCACGGGACCTAACATGGCCGGCAAATCGACCTACTTGCGCCAAGCCGCGCTGCTGGCGCTGTTGGCCCACATCGGCAGTTTCGTTCCCGCCGCCCGCGCGCGGATCGGAGGGGTGGACCGCATCTTCGCGCGCGTGGGAGCCTCGGATGACCTGACGCGCAACGCGTCCACGTTCATGGTCGAAATGAGCGAAACGGCGAACATCCTGAATCACGCGACGGAGCGCAGCCTTCTCATTCTGGACGAGATCGGCCGGGGGACGAGCACGTTTGACGGCGTCTCGATCGCCTGGGCGGTGGTCGAATACCTCCACGAAAGGACGCGCGCCCGGACGCTTTTCGCCACGCACTACCATGAGCTGACGGACCTGGCGCGGGCGCTCCCGGGCGTCCGGAATCTGCACGTCGCCGTGCGCGAATGGGGCGATCAGGTCCTCTTCCTGCACAAGATTCTGGAAGGACCGACAGACCGCAGCTACGGCATCCACGTGGCGCGGCTCGCGGGACTTCCCAAGCAAGTGATCGATCGATCGAAGACGATCCTGGCGGGCTTGGAGGCGCTCACCCTGGGAGAAGGGGACCGCCCGCGGCTGGAAGCGCGCAAGCCGAAGAAAGGCGAACTGATGCAGGCAACGCTCTTCGCGGCGCCGCCGACGAAACCGTCGCCGATCGAGGAAGCGCTGCGGGCGATCGACGTGAACCGGTTGGCGCCGCTGGACGCGCTGGCAACGCTGGCGAGGCTCGTGGAGATGGCGAAGAAGAACAGATAACCGCAAAACCGAAAGAGGTTCACGGAAACGCTTTCGGCACTTTGGCGGTTTAGCGGTTTTCTTCCCAGCCCCTTAACGCCGGAAGCTCCAGAATTCCTTCGGCTGGTCGTTGAACCAGATGTTGATGAGCGACCAGGGCGACGTCTCGCTCTTGCGATACCAGGCGAAATAGAAAAAGAGCGGCATCGTGTCGCAGCAGAGCACGCCCAAACCCATCGCGACGTACTTGTCGCTTCGGACGAACCCAAGATTCTCCCATCCCCCCGCGCCGCCGTAGAGCTTGACGCCCTGTTCCGTCTGGGTGATCAGGTTCTCCACCTGCTCCCCTTGCTCCTTCTGAATCAGGCTATCCTTGAGGATCTCCCCGTACGCTTTCTTGACGTCGCCGGCCTTCAGCGTCTTGAAAAACCCTTCCTGCCGCTCGACCGGACTTTGTTCCGGCGCCTTGTCCTGCGCCTTGCCCGGCTCTTGCGCGGACGACTCCGGCATGGCGTACCAAGCGCATACTCCCACGGCGGCGGCCAGAAAGGTCCCCCACCAAGCGGTTCTGCAACACATGTTATTTTTCCTCCACGTTTTGAGTGTCTCGGAATTCCCGAATGTGTTACGGAATCAGGAATGCGTCCGCGTATCCCATCGAACGAACCCGCTCCAATTCCCGCAGCGCGTCCTCGAACCGCGCGAAGCGCCCCACCACGACGAGGCGTTCCGACGGCGCGGCGCCCGAATTCATCACCTCTGCGGGCAATCCCTTGGCGATCGCCGCCTGGGCCAATCCCCGCGCCACGTTGTCGCTCCCGCACCGCGCGATCTGGATCCGGTGATGGTCCAGCGGCAGGCGGTCGCGCGCCTGCGCCGCCTCCTCCGAGGTCGGATGATCCTTCACTACCTCTTCCAACAAGCGCCGCCCTTCCGCCCATTCTCCCACGCGCATCAGCGTGACGGCCAGACGGAACTGGAACTCCTCCTTCTTGACGGCCTCTTCGCGGGCGTCCTTGGGCGCCTGCTGCACCCGACGGAAATCGGCGATCGCCATCTGGGGACGCCAGCACGCGTTGTAGGCCAACCCGCGGCGATAATGGATCTCCATCCGCAGCGGCTCCGGCGCGGGAAGCTCCAGGGCCTCGTCGAACGCCGCGATCGCGGGCATGTATTCCCCCGTTCCCAGCCGGCATTTGCCGATCTGCGCCCACAGCGCCGCCGCTTCGGCGGGTTCCGCCTGCTTGAGGAGATCCTGGTAGAGTCTCGCGGCCTGGCTGTAGTTGGCGCGCAGGAACTCCTCGTCCGCCTCCCGGCGCTGGATCTTCATCGGCAACGGCGGCGGAGCCGAAGCGCAGCCGGCCAGAAACGCGACCGGGATAAGGAAAAGCACGAAGTGCGAGGATCGAAACGCTCTTGGCGACATGCTCCCCCCTCTCTCGACCCGCCGAAGCGACCCCAACCGAGCGAGGGCGGGCTTCGGCGTGGTTCTATCATCTCCACTTTTGAGGAAGCCCCGCCCCAACCTCCTTCGCCAAGGCTTCGGAGGTCAGGAGGGGCGGGGAGGATTCACAACCCGACCGCGAATGGCCTATCGGGACATCAGTTTGCCGATGACGTCGTACGGGCTGCCTTTGGCGGTCAGGTGAACGGCGACCGCGGCTCCCACCAAAAGCAGCAACAAGACGAGAACCATCTTCTTTCCGGCGGATGTCTTCTTTCCTTCGCGACCCGACTGCACTTTCGTCTCCCGGTACAGGATGCTGCATTCCGAGGAGCAGAACGTTCCTGAGGGCGTGACCATCACGCAGGACTTGCACAGGTCCTTCTTGCACTGATGGCACTGCGTCGTGGCCGGCGCCTTCGGATGGTTGGCGCACATTTTCGATGCCATTCGGTGTCCTCCTGAACCAACCCAAACGGCCCGGGGATCGGTCGCCGATTATAGCACAAGGTCCGCGTTCCCGAGCGCTCCGCCACGATCATCGGGGAATCTTGCGATAATCGTCCAGGAATCTCTGAACGCCGGCGTCGGTCAAAGGATGGCTGATCAGTTTGTCGAAGACGGCGAACGGCATCGTCGCGATGTGGGCGCCCGCTTTCGCCGCCTCCAACACATGCAGCGGATGGCGAATGCTCGCGGTCAGCACTTCGGTCGTATAGCCGTAGGTGCGATAGATGAGGCAGATGTCGCGGATCACCTGCATCCCGTCGTGCCCGGCGTCGTCCAGCCGGCCGATGAACGGACTGACGAACGCGGCCCCTGCCTTGGCCGCCAGGATGGCCTGATTGGCGCTGAAACACAGCGTCACGTTGAACCGGATCCGCTCCGGCGCCAGCGCCCGAACGGTCTTCAGACCCTCCTTCGTGAGCGGCACCTTGACGACGACGTTGGGAGCCAGCTTGGCCAGTCGCCGCGCTTCCGGAACGAGCGCTTCGTAGGTCTCCGACACGCACTCCGCGCTGACCGGCCCGGAGCAGACGTCGCAGATCTCGCGGATCGCGTCGTCGAACCGCTTCTTCTCCTTGGCGATCAGCGTCGGGTTCGTCGTGACGCCGTCGAGGAAACCCAGCGCCGCCGCCTCCTTGATCTCGTTCAAGTTGGCCGTATCGAGGAACAGTTTCATGGGTGATCGTCCTGAGTCATGGGTTTCCGGCCGAGGTCACTGAGGAGACGGAGGGGACGGAGGGGACGGACGCCGCTTCGCCGCAACCAAACCGGTCGTTGCGGCTCGCTGCTTCTGGAATCGCGGGGATCGTTTGCGTGACTCCCCGCGATTTCAAGGCGGCGCTGCGCGCCGCGACTTTTTGTGGCTTCATACGAGCCAAAAAGAATTTTCTCCGTGTCTCCGTGGTTTATTTTCCGCTTCCGTGAGCTCCGTCATCTCCGTGCGCTCCATCTCGCCGTCACCGCTCCTGCATCGCCCGCACGATCCGGTCCCGCAGCGGCTTCAGCTCCGCCGTCCACTAGGCCGTGTCCCGGAACTCCTCGGGATAACCGTCCACCGCGCCCGGCGCCTCCTCGAACCTGCGGACGCGAAAGAACTCTTCGGCGAGCCGGCGAACCTCTTCGAAGCGGTCTTTCGCGCGCTCCAGACGCGCCTGCTCCGCGGCGGCGTCGAGCTCCCGCTTGCGCGCCTCGAGTCGCTCCACCTCCGCGGCTACCTCGGCGTCGTCGGGGTCCGCTTCCAACAGGCGCCGGTAGGTTCCCAGCGCCCCGTCCACCATCCCCTTTTGGAGCTGGAGCCGTCCCAGCTCCCGCAAAGCGTGCTCGTCGGATGCATCCGCGCGCGCGAGCGCCTGTTCATAGACTCGAATCGCCTCCGCTTCGCGGCCCAGCTTCTCGTAACATTCGGCCAGGGAGTGGTACGCCTCCTTCTTATTGGATCTTCTCGATTTCCTGAATGTATCCGTCCATCATTTCCAGCAGCTTATCGACGGTGCCGACCACCCGGTCGATGCGCTCAACCTCGGCCTCCAGCGTTCGACCGTCGAGGTATTTCGACCGAGCGTCGCTCAACATCTCCCGCGCGCGGAGCGCCTTCTTCAGCAATTCCTGCGCGGCTTCCTTGCCTTCCGGCCACTCGCGGGACTCGGCGATCTTCCGAACTTCGACGAACAGCGGCTTCACTTCGACAATCAACCGATCCGCGTCCTTCAGACTTAGACGCGCCTTCTCTTCCCGGTCCGCTCGGGCTCGGGCCTCCTCCTCCGCCTTCGCCCGCCGCTCCGCTTCTTCCGCCGCCGCCCTGGCGTCGGCGTCGGCTCCGTCCTGGGCGTCCGGTTCCCGGCGGGCCTGCGCTTCGGCGGGCGCTTCGGGCGGAGGCCGGCGCAGCCAATCCTCGCCCATGGCGACGAGTTCGGTGGTCATCACGGCTTCCTGACCGTCCGCCATCGAGGTCGTCACGCGCTTGACGACGCCTCCGGGACACTGCGGCGAATACCACACCCGCTCGCGAACCTCTCCCTGCGGTCCCCCTTCCGTGCGTTGATCGAGAACGAGGCACTCGAACTCCACCCCCGCCGCGGAAAGCGATTCCTTGGAAATCCGCTCCACCACGGTTGTGACCGTTTTCCCCTGGGGCTCGATCTCGACTTCCTCGCGCAGGGAAACCGGAATCCCCTCCTTGGACATCCAGGAACGTTCCGTGCCGCGTTCCGTCCGGACTTCCTCCACCTGGCACGGATACGCCCGCCCCTCGATGTCCAGCGTGTCTTCCCGAATCACGCGACGATGCAGGGCGGCGCCCCACGCCTCCGTGCGCGCCGTCTCTTCCTCGGCCCGCCCGCCGCTCCAGCGCTGCTGCCGGTAGGTAAGCGACTCCGCGGTTCTCTTGGCCAACATCACGTCGAAGGCGGTCTCGTCCTTCCGCTCCGCCTTCCGGAAGACGGAGCGCAGGCGGATCCACGATCCTTCAGGACGCTCCGCCCAGGGATCCGGGCGCGGCACGGGATTCGCCGCGGCGGCGGGAACCGGCGCGTCCACGGCGGGGAAGGGCGGGCGCTTCGCCCAATCCGTTCCCCAACCGACCATCTCCTCGGTCACAGTCCTGGATTCCCGGCGCTCCGTGCTCCACACGATGCGGCCGGGCATGTCGTAGTGGTACCATACGGTGCGCGTCGCCCGACCTTCGGCATCCTCGACCTCGTACTCCACCGCCACTACCTTCAGCTTGTTGTCCTTTCCTTTGAACGTGAAATCCGCCTCGCCCAGTTTCGTGGCCGTTTCACGCGACGCCACGCCGTCCTTCGCGCGCTCCCGCTTCAACACCAACCAGCCCTCGCCGCGACCCGATGTGGAGATCCACGTCGTGGTGACGGCGCCCTCATGGGAGACCTCCACCACGAAACAAGGGATCGAGAAGGTGCCGATCTGAAGCGCCTCCTCGGGAAGTTCGCGAACGCCGTTGCCGGCGTACGTCTGAAGCTCTTCCGACGAGGAGCCGTCGCTCCGGGCGAACGCCAGGACGACCCCCCCTTCGGGATGCTCCCGGACGCCGTGATCCCGATAGAAGGTCGTGACCCGGCCGCCCGCATCCGTATCGACCCGAAGGCGCGCCCACGTCCCGGCCGCGGAATATCCCCATGCATGGGCTTTACGGGCGTCGAACTTCACCTCCCGAGGAGGAACCTCCGCCACTCGACCGGCTTTCTGGTCCGCCAGGTGCTTCCATTTGGCGATCTGCGCCAACAGCGTCTTGCGGAATCCCAGATATTCCCGCTGCTGCTGCATGGCGGTTACGTTGTCGACCCGCGACAGGATCGTCCCTTCCGGCTTGTTCGTCTCTTCGACAACGGCGTTGATGTCTTCCATTCCGCCGTCGATCTTTTCGAGGTGCGCGTGGAGCTCTTGTACGACTTCGTCCAGCTTTTCGACGGTCTGGCGCTCCGGGTTTTCCTCGATCTGGCGCAGACTTTCCACGAAATGCCGCGCGCGCACCAGGTTCCCCTGCGCCTCGCTGTATTTCAGATCGAGCGGCGTGGCGTCGGCCAGCGGCTCCGCCTTTTTCTGCGGGATTTTCGGCCCTTCGACGACGCCCATTTTGATGAGCCACGCCCGCCAGACGTTGTTGCCGTCCGGGTCCTTCACGAAGAAGCCGCCGGCGATCGCCACTACAAAAAGCAGCGGGATCGAAAAGAAGATCGCTTTCTTCAGGATCGAAGGCTTGCGCAGCGGGACTCCCCGATCTTTTCCGAGGCGCCCCCTGCGGGCCGCTTCTCCCCGCTTCCCCGCGCCTCCCCCGATCGCCGGCCGTCCTCCCGCCGGCTTCAAGTCATCAAGAAGTTCGCGTTCCGCGGCGCTCTCGTCACGGGCGGCCGGTGCCTCATCAAGCTCGCCTTCGGGCGGGGACATCGACTCCGAAGGCGATTCGAACTTCTCCAGATCCGCTTCGCCGACAGGCTGGTCGGACATCTCCGCTTCGTCCAACCGAAACTCTTCCTCCGCGCGTTCCGGCCCTTCCGCCGGCAGTTCCTGGAAGCTCATCGCTTCGACGGTCTCGTCGCCGGGCGGCGGCGCCGACTCGGAAAGGGAAGCCGGCTTCGGCTCGGGGAGGGATTCGGGGACGGAGGGCTCTTCACCGGAGGGAAGGATTTCCGATCCCAACGGCGGAGGGATGCGCCCGTGCTTGCGCGGTCCGGATCCGGAAGCGGAATCGATGTCGCTCATGGTGCTTTTACTCCACGATTATCTTTCCCTGACGGAACACGAGATCTTTTCCCGGCGCCGGCTCCGGGGGCTCGGCCGCCTCGACCTTCTTCGGATTGGCCAGCTTCCGGCAATGCGGGCAGACGTAGTCCGGGCTGGTGAAGATTTCCCGGTTCCGGACCGTGAGATCCCCCTTCGGCAGACTCCCTCCGCACTGAACGCAAAACTCTACCATGACCTTCCTCTCCCATGAAGACCCATAGACCATTCAAAACCGCATCGACGCCCGGACGGCGAAAGAAGATTTTCGAGAAGCCACGCTCGCCCCGCCCGTCGCTCGGGCCTTTTCGAAGAACGGGCGGGGCTCGCTTCGGAAATGGCGGCTCTCCGCGACGCGATTTCAGGTCCGCGGAGCGGACCCTCTGGACGGCGGAGGCGCGCTTCGCGCGCGAAATCGCGTCGTGGATCGCACGCCATTCCCCATCACGGGCGGGCTTGAGGTCCCGCCTGCTTTCAAGCGGAATAACCCCACCGCACGCGGCGGGGTCATTCTATATTTTCAAGGAGCGGAAACCGACGCGGCGCGGGCCGTCGCCAAACGCAGGGTCAGTTCCTCCAGGATGGCCTCTTCCGAACCGCCCGTCGTCTTCAACGCCACGTCGGCGGACAGGATCGCCTCGTGCTTTTCCAGCAATTCTTCCCGCGTGTGCCGGTCGACAAGCTGAAGAAACTCGTTCGGGAAGAACGTGATCTGGAGCGCGGAGGTCACCTCGAACCGCCTCTTTCCCGCTTCCAGCAGCTTCTTGGCTTCCACGAGCTTTCGATACTGCCACGCGAGGCGCCACAGGAGCTTCGGGGCGGCCTCGCCGGCCGCCAGAAGCCTCCTCAGGATCTCCAGCGCCCGAGCCGGACGCTTGGCCGCCGCCGCCAGCGCCAGCTCGTAGACTTCGTGCTCCGGTTCGGCGCGCACCAGCGCCCGCACGTCATCCTCCGTGACGCGCGGCCGGTCGGCCGCGTACAACGCGAGCGCCTCCACGTGCCCCGCCAGCGCGGCCAACCCGGATCCCCCGCGCTCGGCCAGCTCCTGCGCCGCGGCGCGATCGATCCCCTTTCCACGCCGCTGGAACTCCGCCTGGATCCAGGCGCCGCGTTCGGCGGCTCGCGGAGATCGGCACGCCACGTGCCGGACCGAACGCGATGCCGGCAACGGAGGCAGCTTTTCCGACGGCGTCACGATCACGAGCACGGCACAGGGAGACGGGGACGCCGCGTATGCTTTCAGCGCCGCGCGCTCGTCGCCGAGGAACGCCCTCTCGTCGGAGATCACGACCAGCTTGCGACCGCCCAGGAATGGGGGCGTGTACGCCTCGGCCGCGATCTGCGTCCACGGCGTCTCCGGCGCCGACATTCGAATCATCTGGAACCCGGGCGCGGGCTCGGACGTCCGGATCGCCTCCACCGCCCGGTCGCGCAGATACGGCTCTTCGCCGTACACGATGTAGACGGCGGCGGCCGCCCCCTTTTTCAATTCCGCCGGAAGTTCCCTGAATTCCACGCGAGGGCACAGTATAGGGTCACGTTCGGCGCCATTGCAATGACTCCGTTTCCTTCTACAATGAAGGTGTCGATGGGGACGAGCAAAGGCATTTCAGTTCTCGCACGCGCTCGATCGTCCTGGCGGAGAAGGGATCATCGGACTTCGCGGGGGCCCTCCTCATCCTGGAGACGACAAAAATCCTCGCCAAAAAACAAGAAACCCATCGTCAGCGGAACGGCCGGACCATCTCAGCTTTTCCCTGTCGGGAGATACTTCTGAAAAGCACGCATCAAACGGTTTATCTGGAACGCGCCCTTCTGGCCGGCATCGTGAATCCCGATGCGGACGGCCGCATGCAGCCGCTGGACGAGTTGTCCAGTTTGGCCGAAACGGCGGGCGCCGACGTCGTCTGCCGCGTCGTGCAAAAGCGCGAAACCCCCGATTCCAAATTCTATATCGGCTCCGGGAAAGTCGCCGAGATCTCCTCGCGGATCGTGCCCCAGGGGATCGACGTCGTCATCTTTGATAACGAGCTTTCTCCCGCGCAGGTTCGCAATCTCGAGAAGGAATTGAAGTGCAAGGTGATCGACCGCACCGAGCTCATCCTGGACATCTTCGCGACGCACGCGCGGACGAAGCAAGCGAAGCTCCAGGTCGAACTGGCGCAGCTCGAGTACAACCTGCCCCGGCTGCGCCGCCTGTGGACCCACTTGGGCCAGCAGGCCGGCGGCACCGCCGGCGGGGGCGCGATCGGCGTGCGCGGTCCCGGCGAAAAGCAGATCGAGGTCGACCGCCGGACGGCGCGCCGGCGCGTCTACGAGCTCAAGAAAACGCTGGAGCACCTGGAAGGCCGCAAGCGGCGCGAAGTGCGCGAGCGGACGCTGGACGCCTATACGGTCAGCCTGGTCGGCTACACGAACGCGGGCAAATCCACGCTCATGAACGCGCTGACGTCGGCGGACGTCCTGACGGACGACCGGCTTTTTTCCACGCTCGATACCCGCACGCGGCTGTGGAAACTCTCCGACGGGTCGCGCGTCATCCTGTCCGACACGGTCGGCTTCATCCGCGACCTGCCGCATGAGCTGGTCTCCAGCTTCCACACGACGCTGGAAGAGGTGGTGCAAGCCGACCTGCTGCTGCACGTGGTGGACGCCTCGCATCTGGAGTGCGAGGCGCAGATCGGGGCGGTCCGGGACGTCCTCGCCCAGATCGGCGCCGCGGAGAAGGAGACGCTGCTTCTTCTGAACAAGGTCGACCGGCTTCCGGACGCGATGGAGCTGGCCATCCTGGCCCGGCGCCATCCCGGAGCCATCGAAATCTCGGCGAGGACGGGGGCGGGATTGGATTCGCTGGAAGCGCGCGTGGGGAGGATCCTCGCTTCGAGGCTCGCCGAGGCCGAGGTTCGCATTCCTCACACGGAAGGAAAACTGCTGTCCGAACTGGCGACCCACGCGCTGGTGCTGGAACGGGAATACCAGGACGACACCGTGCGGATGAAACTGCGCGTTCCGCCGCGGATGTTGTGGCAGCTCGAACGCTACCGCGTCAACGGGGAGGAGTCGCGAGTCCCGAGTCCCGAGTCATGAATCCTGGCTCGGGAGACGACGCACCGAGTTCTTTGCTTCGCGCCTCACATGACCCGCGACTCTGGCAGGTCCGCATTTATTGGAATGAAGTCGGAATCTCACCGCTGAGCGCACCAGAGACCGCGGAGAAACGCAAGAAAAGCTTCTTTTTGTCTTCTTCCGCGGCCTCTCCGCGTTCTTGGCGATCTCCGCGGTGAAAAATGCTGACCGATCAGCCCGCGACTTGCGGCTCGTGACTCGCGACTCCCCTCATTGACTCCACCTCGGCCGCTGCGCTACAATTTTTTTGTCGCCGGGTGAACTCTCGTACTTAAGGCGCTTTCATGCCGGAACCGCCGTTCGACATTCGCAAGGCTTTGGAGCAAAGCACCTCCAGGACGACGCTTCAGGAACTGGCGCGCAAAGGCATTCACCGCGTCAAGGTATTGAACGAGCAGAAGATCCAGGAGCTCATCCGCGACGCGGTCCAGCACAGCATCGCCAGCAAGACGAGCCTCCTGAGCGAGCAGGAGCGGGAGCGGCTGGTCCAAGCGACGCGCCAGGAGCTGGACAAGCTGATCCGGGAATTCAACCAACAGAAGGACCGGGCCGAGCTGGCGGCGAACGACAAGGCGACGCTGGCGGCCGAAGTGGAGAACCTCCAGAAACAGCTTCAGGTCCAGCGCCAGCTCGGAGACCAATTGGCGCGGGTGAGCTACGAGGACGGCCGGCGCGCCGCCGCGGAACAGCTCGCCTCTCTCGAACAGCGCCTCGAAGAGCGGGTCCGAGACGCCGTGGGGCGTCGCGAAGCCGAACTGCGGAGCCAGCAGGCGGACCTCGAACGGGACTACAACCAGAAGCTGATGGCGGAGATGCAGAAGAACGTCGAACTGTCGCAGAAAATGACCTCCTCGCTCGAGGAAAGCCGGGCGCACGAGGACGACCTGGTCCGGAAGATGGAGCAGCTCTTCACGAAAAGCATGGAAGGCCTCAGCAAGAAGCTCTCCGACTTGCGCCTGCGCACCGTCGCGGGACCCGCCGGTTCCAGCGGCTTCACCGAGCTGGAAGGCGTGGAGCTGCGGCCCAGCCAGGCGACCATCGAAACCCTGTTCAACCAGGAACTGGAAAGCAACGTCAAGGCCATGCAGAAGTCCGAAGGCAAAGTCGGCGGCAAGCTGGGCAGCGCGTTGGACCGCCTCAAAGCCTTGCGGGGCGGAGGGGGCGGCAAGCCGGATGAGCCGGAGAAGAAGTAGCGGGATACCCGGACGCCGGCGTCCGGACCAATTTCTGGTAGACACTGTTTGGCGCAATCTGCACAATAAAACGGCGTTTCGGGGCCGCGTCGCCCCATCCGCTACTCAAGAGAGGAGAAAGACGTGACAGAGAACAAGATGGCCTACGGGAAAGGGCTGGACGTCGGCACGGTCAACCTCGTCGCCGCCGAACAGAACGAGAAAGGCGAGGTGGTGCTGCGCCTGAAGCGCAACGCGTTCATCGACGTCCCCGTCGACGCCTACACGAAGAACATGCTCACGCGCCTGAACGTCCCCTACGTCGTCCAGGGAAAGAAGATGTATGTGCTGGGCGACCACGCATTCGAGCTGGCCAACGTCCTGAATCGCAATACGCGCCGTCCCATGAAGGACGGCTTGATTTCGCCGAAGGAGGCCGACGCCCTGCCGGTGATGAAACTCCTCATCGGCAGCATCCTGGGCGAGCCCCGAATCCCGAACGAAGTGTGTTACTATTCGGTCCCCGGCGATCCGATCGACAGCAACCTGTCGGTGGTGTACCACAAGGATCTCTTCGACGCCGTCCTGCGCGCCCTGGGATACAAGCCGAGCCATATCATCGAGGGTCACGCGATCGTCTTCGCGGAGCTGGCCGAAGAGGACTTCACCGGCATCGGCATCTCCTGCGGCGGAGGCATGTTCAACATCTGCGTCGCCTACAAGTCGATGCCGGCGCTCTACTTCTCTACGTCGCGCGGCGGCGACTGGATCGACACGAACGTCGCCAACGCGCTGGGCATCAAGCCCACCAAGGCGTCGATGATCAAGGAAAAGGGCGTGGATCTCACGCACCCGAAGAACCGCGAAGAGGACGCCATCGCCATCTACTACCGCAATCTCATCAACTATACCCTGACCAACATCAAGGAGCGGTTCCTGGCCGCCGAGAACATGCCCAGCTTCCCGGATCCCATCTCGATCGTGTTCTCCGGCGGAACCTCGATGGCGGGCAACTTCATCGAACTGGTCCGCGCGGTTTTCAAGGAGATGGATTTCCCCATCCCCGTCAGGGAGATCCGAATGGCGGCCGATCCGCTCAACGCCACGGCGAAAGGAGCGCTCACCGCCGCCTTGCTGGAGATGGCTCAACCGGCGGGGTAGACTCGCCAGGAGATGATCGGGATATTGGAGCTATGGAGATGTGCTTTACCGCGGATCGAAGGTTCTATGTCCACTATGCCTTATATCTCGATATCCCCTTGAGTATCTCAACGCGCTCCCGGCCGTGAAACCGTGGGCCGCGCCGTACGTGTATTCCATGAACGCCGATCGTCCCCGCCCAGCGTCCGGCCCACTCCCGCCGGCGAGGCCGGCTTCGGTCCCTTGGCCGCCAGGGCACCCTTCTTCGCGATGCGTGAACTCCGTTCCCGCAGGATGCATAATCAGGACACCGGCCGCGACGGAGGACCGTCGCCGGAAATGATCCATGAGTGACACCAAGGGATACGGAGAGCAGCTCTTCCAAAGGCTCCGGCAACGAGGGATGTCTCGAAGCCAGGTCTACAAGGTCATCGCGCTCCAGCGGCTCTGCGAAGACGTGGCCACGATGGGGGAGACCGGCGCCCTCCCCGAAGCGGCCCTCCTGGAAATCTCGCGTATCGAAAGCCCCGCCCGACAGAAACAGCTCGCCGAGATCGCCGTCGAGCGCGAGCTGCCGCTCCCGTGGGTGCGGGGAATGGCCCAATTGATCCGCGGCGCGGAACGCGCCTCCTCCGCCCGCGAAGCCAATCACTATTGGGACTTCTTCTTCGAGGTCGAGGACGCGCTCGAACAGGAAGGTCCGACCAAGGAGATGCTGGACCGCGTCAAAGGATTCAAGCCGTCCCCTCCCTCGGAAGGCCTCGAAGGGATCGGCGACCGCCGGCTGATCGATTTCCGCCGATTCGACGTCAAGCCCGGCCGCGGACTCGATGTCGGCACGTCCAACATCGTCGCCTCGGTCCGCCAGAACGACGGCGCATCCCTCTACAACATCCAACGCAACGCGTTCCTGGACGTCCGCTCCGACACGTTCACGCGCAAGATGCTCATGAAGCTGGGCGTGGACCACATCATCCACGGCGAGAAGGGCTTCGTGATCGGCGATCCGGCGTTCGAGCTGGCCAACATCTTCGAGAAGAACACGCGCCGTCCCATGAAGGACGGGATGATCAGCCCCACCGAGCCCGAGGCGCTGATGATTGAACGTCTCGTCATCAGCCAAACGATCGGGAAGCCTCAAGAGGTCGGGGAGGTCTGCGCCTTCTCCGTGCCCGCGGACCCGATCGACACGGAACGCAACGTCGTCTACCACACCGGATCCATCGAGGCCATCCTGAGGGGCCTGGGCTACACGCCGAAAGCGCTCCTGGAAGGGCACGCCGTCGTGTTCGCCGAGCTGGGGTCCGAAGAGTACACCGGCATCGGCATTTCCTGCGGCGCGGGCATGTTCAACATCTGCATCGCGTACAAGTCGCTTCCCGCCTTGACGTTTTCGACGTCCCGCGGCGGCGACTGGATCGACAACAACGTCGCCCATGCGCTGGGACTGCCGTCCAGCCAGGTATGCGCCGTCAAGGAAAGCGGCGTGGACCTCAACCGGCCGCGCGACCGGATCGAGGAGGCGATCTGCATCTATTACCGCAACTTGATTCACTATTCGCTGGAGACCATGCGGCAGAAGTTCGAGTCCGCCCACCACATGCCGGCGTTCTCCCGGCCGGTCAGCTTGGTGTGCGCCGGCGGCACGTCGATGGTGAAGGGATTCATCGACATCTTCCGCAGCGAATTCAGCTCGACCAACTTTCCCATCGAGGTCAAGGAGATCCGGCTCGCGCGCGATCCGCTGCGGACGGTCGCGCTGGGGTGCCTGGAATACTCGCTCGAAGAAATGCGCGCGCGGGCGCCGAGCGGTCCGGCCGCGCCGCCCGCCCGCTCCGGGAAAACGGAACGCGTGGAGATCGTTTCCGGACCGCCGCCCGCGGAAACGGTCCCCGCGGCGCCCGACCTGAAAGTCCCGGACGCCGTGAAAGAAACGGTGCCGGCATCGGCGGACCGTTCGACCCCCGAAGCGCCGCCCGCAGATGAGGCCAAGGACGAGAAGACCGCGCTTCCGCCGCCCGCCGCGGCGGAGCTCCCGCCCGTCCCTTCCCCGCTTCCGGAGGAGCAACCGCCGGCGCCGCCTCCCTCTCGGGAAACGACATCCGAAAGCAAGGCCCCCCAGGAAGAAACCGCGATGTTCGAGGACGCCCGCTTCGCCTTGCTTCCGCAAGAACGCCGCCCGCCGATCCCGAATCCCCTGGTCGTGGAAACCGACGAAACCGACTTGCCGGAGCTACAGCCGCTCGACCCTCCCCCACCGCCACCGCCCAAAAAGAAGAAAGAAGGTCCCGGCGGCCGGCCGGACCTGCCGCTCTTTTCATAGAGCCTATCCCCATCACCATCGTGGCCGCGAGGGTTATGAGGGTCTTAACGCCGTTGCCTTGCCGGGCCCCCTCCCCTACTGTGAAGAAGACGTAGAGGACATGAGGTGCCGTATGAAGTACGCCGTAAGCCTGTCGATCCTGGCGATTCTCGCCGGCCCGGCCGTCGCGGACGAGGTGAAGCTTCGAACCGGCGGATCCATTGTGGGCATCGCGCGAGAAGAGGGCGACCGCGTCGTCGTTGAACTGCCCATCGGCACGATCGCCGTCCCGCGATCCGACGTGATCGAGATCATCCCGGGGCGAACCCTCCTGCACGCCTACGAAGAGAAGTTCGCCGAGATCCAGGACCGCCGCGATCCGGAAGCGTTCTACCGGCTGGCCCAATGGGCGAAAACGAACGGAATCAGCCGGCACGTGGAACCGCTGCTCCAGCACGTTCTCTCGCTGGATCCCGACCACGAAGGCGCCCGGGAGGATCTGGGATTCGTGCGGGACGACGGCCGGTGGCTGACCCGCAGCGAGTATTTGAAGGAACAGGGATACGTCGAGTTCCGCGGCACATGGATGGAAGCCGAGGACCGAGACGCGCTGCTGAGAGCGGAGGACGAGCGCCGCGACCTGCGGAAGCGGAAGACGACGAAAGACCGATCCTACCAGCCGACGGTTCCACCGCTGCGCGAGGAGCCGAGCTCCTATCGTCTGGGGCTACCCCCCTATCGGGATGACGACCGCTCCTACAGCCGCTCCGGCGAGGTCGATTCATGGTTCATTTATCCCTGGATCTGGAACCAACCAGGAGTCTGACCGCGCCGCTTTGAGCCGCGCGAGGGATTCCAGGACCTCGACCGCGTCCCGACGCAGGGAGGACTCAGGAAATAAGCCGCGAAAACGCCCACGGCAACGCCGCTTCACTCGAGACCATCGTCGTTGCCATCCGGGATCGCCACGGCGGCCGGATGCTCCAGGTGTTCGTGCCCGTGGCGCGCGGACAAGGAGGTCTCGCCAAGGATTCCGTGATTGATGCCGGCCACGTCGTGACCGTCCGTCAGGATTCCCTCGGCCCGCCGTTGGGAATCATGCCGTCGGCCATCATGTCCGCGGTGGATGAGGCGCTCCGCATCAGCCTCGGCCTGCCGGTTCCGTTCTTCCCGTAAGGACCCCTTCACGACGATTCGAGTCCTTGTTCTTGTGCGACGCCTCGGCCGGGATTAAGATGCGGGCGGGCTTGCCCAGCGCGGCAAAGCCGCCATCAAACTTTTCCGGTGTTGCCTGCGGCCGCGATGGGAGTCCACGGTCCAGAGTCCATAGTTGGTCTCCCCATCCTCGCTCCCCTGGAGGCTGCGAGGGGAGCGGACTCTGGACCCTGGACTGTGGACTATCGACTTTACAAGGAGGTCGCCATGGCCACGAACGTCAAACCGATCCCCGAGGGGTTTCACACGCTGACCCCCGGCATCATCGTCAAGGACGGCGCCCGCGCGATTGATTTCTACAAGAAAGCGTTCGGCGCCGAGGAGCGGTTCCGCATGACCGGCCCCGACGGCAAATCCATCGTGCACGCCGAGCTCCGGATCGGCGACTCGATCCTCATGCTGGGCGAAGAGAACCTCGCCTGGGGCGCCCGCTCGCCGCAGTCGCTCAGCGGCACGCCGTGCTCGCTCCATCTCTACGTCGAAGACGCCGACGCCGCGTTCAAACGCGCCGTCGATGCGGGCGCGCACGTCAAGATGCCGGTCGAGAACGCCTTCTGGGGCGATCGCTACGGAAAGCTCGTCGATCCGTTCGGCCACGAGTGGAGCGTGGCGACCCACAAGGAAGACCTCACGCCCGAGGAGATCTCCCAACGCGGCCAGGAATGGATGGCGAAGATGATGAAGCCGGGCCAATAAGGCCCGCGCCCCGCCCGTTCTTCAGAAAAATCCGATGAACGGGCGGGGCGATCGAATCTCCACGATTCAACTGTCCGAATCTCGCTCCCGGACCATGAGACGCATGCGCGCCGCCCGATTCGTCGCGTGTTTCGCCGTGGCGCTCGCCGGCTCAACGGCGCGGCAGGATGACCCCGTCGCCGCGCTCAAAGCGTTGCCCCCCGAGAAAGCGGAGACCGAGGGAAAGAGAATCCTGCTGGAGAGCCTGGCGCGCGATTTTTCGGAAGGCCTCAAGGCCCTGGAAGAAGGCCGGCTGGCGGCGTTCGAGACGCGTCTCCTGCGGGCCGCTCATCTTTCGCGGCCTTATTCCGACGAGCACGCGCGGCGGCTCGGGCGATTCGTCTTGGCCGTCCGGCACGACGTCCGGGAGCGGGGCGCCGCGCTCGCGCGAGCCGTGGCCGCGGACGTGGCGCAGCGAAAAGTTGACGCCGCCGCGAAGCGCATCGACGACGCCCTCCACGGCCCGCTCGGAAAGGAATTTCGCGAGCCGATCGCGCGCCTGAAGGAGTGGCTCAAGACGCCGCCCGAGCCCCAGGCCGTGGAGGCCGAAGTGACGTTCTGGCGCGGCGCGCGGCCCGCGTCCATTCGCCCCTCGTGCTCCGCATGCTCCGAGGCCGGCGAAACGGACTGCGGCGCCTGTCTGACCGGCTTCATCGCCCAGTCCTGCCGCACGTGCTCCGGCAAGGGCAGCGGGCCGTGCGTGCTGTGCAACGGCACGGGTGCGCTCCCGCACGGCGGCTGCGCGGGACGTTTCGACATCATCATCGAGAAGCCCATCCGAGTGCAGAAGATCATCCGGAGGCGGAAGGTCGCCGTCGTGTTTCATCCCCAGGTGCTGACCTGGGTCCTCGGCCCTTGCGACGGCAAGGGTCACGTGTCGCTTCGGACGGAGTCGCGGCCCGATGATCCCAACGTGCCGGCCCAGCCGCCCCAGCACCTGAACAAGGACTGCAACGAACTTCACCAAGAGTTGAAGACGTTCGTGTTCACCGGCCGAGCCAAGGTCGAACAGGTTCGTTCCTCCGACCCGACCAAGCGGTCGCCGCTGCCGCCGGCGGCGGCGCGCCGGCTCTTCACCGATTACGAGAAATGCAACGCGGGGCGGGTGCCCTGCGACCGATGTCGGGGAAAGAAGACCGGAACGTGCGAGCCGTGCGGCGGGAAGGGCTCGCGGCCTGGCCCCTGTTCCGATTGCGCCGGTCTGGCGGTCCGGCCGTGCGAGACGTGCGGCCAGTCCGGCGATTCGGAATGGCTGGCGAAGCGGCTGCCGTCCGAGCGGGTGCCGGGGCTGCGCGAGGCGCTCGGCGAGCACGCGGAGAAGCTGGCGGCGTGGCACGATCGCCGCGTCCGGCAGTTGGCCCGGCTGGAACAGGTGAAGCTCCGATTCGAAGAGGCGCGGCGCGGGATCGAGCCGACGGCGCGCATCGAGGCGGACTACGTCAACCTCCCGTGCGAGCGGTGCAAAGGAAAAGGCGGGTCCTGCGAGGATTGCTGGGGCTCGGGCCGCATCGAATATTATGACGGCACGCCGGAGTACGCGAAGTACGCCGCCTTCAAGAAACTCTCCGACCAGATGGAGGAGATGGCGAAGGCGTCGCAGACTCCGGCGCCGGGGCTGAGCCTGGACGCGCTCATCGGTCCGGAACCGGCCGCGCGGAAGCCGCCGCCTCCTCGGGAAACGCCACCGCCGCCGCCTCCACCGGACCCGCCGCCTGCCGCGTCGCGCGGCGTTGGCAGCGGGATCGGAGGCGAAATTTCCGACCTCCCGGCGGACATCCAAGAGATGATCGCCAAGGCGGACGCGCTGCACGAGGAAGGCAAGGGGCACCTCGAGCGCGCCAAGAACAACGCGGATACGGACGTGTGGGTGGAGGAGTCGAAGAAGGCGGTCGAGAAGCTGCGCGAGGCGCAGACGCTCTACGCGACGGCGCAGGAGACGCTGGACGAGCGCGGCATCGACACGCCGAAGGCGCTGCTCGAAAAATTCCGGATCAACATGCAGGCGCTCGTGATCGCGCGCAAACAAGCACCCTAGGAGATCTGGAGATGCGTGGAGATAGGGAGATAACGCCCATGCATCACCCCAACTTCTTCGGATCTTATCTCCCGATCTCCCTTGCATCTGCCCATCCCCTAGGAGATGCCGAGATCGCGGCGATCGAGAGATGCGCCCGGCCACCCAGAGACACATCCGATGGCGCTTCAGCGTTTTCTTGCCCGCCGAAGCTTTAGCGAAGGCGGGTGGCGGTTCATCCGGAGGGAACTCTCATGACGGAATCCTTGGATGTGCTCGCTAGGATGAAGGAGGCGGCGGAGGCGATCAAGGCGCGGACCCCCATCGTGCCGTCGGTTGGAGTCATCCTGGGGACGGAGTTGAAAAGGTTCGTGGAAAGTATGGAGCGCTCCGTCGCCATCGACGTCCGGGACATTCCGCACCTGGCGGGGTCGAGCAAAGATCCGAAAAGCGCCGTCGTTCTGGGATTGTTGGCGAAGATCCCCGCCGTCGTGGTGGAGGGGCGACTACATCTGTACGAGGGTCACGCGCCGGATCGGATCGTTTTTCCCGTCCGCCTCATTCGCGAGCTGGGCGCCCGCATGGTCATCCTCATGAACATCTGCGGGGCCATGAATCCGAATTACCGCCGAGGGGATCTGGTGTTGATCGACGATCACATCAATCTGACCGGCGTCAATCCGCTGGTGGGGCTCAATGACGAGCGCTTGGGGCCCCGCTTTCCGGACATGTCCCGCCCGTACGATCCGCGGCTGCTCGATTTGGCGGAAGAATCGGCGCGGCGGCTCGGGCTTCGGGCGCACCGCGCCGTCTATGCGGGAAGGGTGGGACCCAGTTTGGAGACGCGGGCCGAATACCGCTTCCTGAGAACCATCGGAGCCGACGTCGTGGGCGTTTCCGCCGTGCTGGAAGCGATCGCCGCGGTGCACGCGGGTCTTCGCGTGCTCAGCGTGGGGATCGTGACCGATCTGTGTTTTCCGGACGCCTTGGCGCCCGTCAACATGTCGGAGATCCTGGCGGCGGCGGAGGAAGGGGAACCCCGTTTGACCGCGCTGATTTACGATGTGGTCCGGGCGGAATCGGGGAGGCGGTGATATCCGATGTCCGATACCCGATGTCGGATGTCCGCTGTCTCGTGGCGCTCGCGCTCGCTCCGCGGGTGTCGAGATATTATGGGGATTTGGAGATATGGGAGATGTTGGCGATAAAAATTCTAAATTGAGTTCAGGCACGTCTCCCTATCGCCACTTTCCTGACAATCTTCTACGCGCCGGCGCCGCCTTGATGCGCGCCAGCGAGATAAAAAGAGGGATGGGGGTTGGCGCGGTCTGAAGCTCGCCTTCGATGAGCGGAAGCGGTTCAAATCCAAAGCGCCGATAAGCGCTTTAAATATTATCCCGGAACGCCCGTTTTCATAAGAACGCGGTGAAAATGCGGACCGGTCAAGGGGGAACGACGGCGGGCTCACGCGAGTCCGGGTTCGCGGGCGCCGCGGCGCGGAGCCGCTTGCTCGGTCATCCAGCGCTTGACTTCGGCCACGGGCATCGCCAGGCCGAACGCGTCGCGGACGCCCTCGATCGTCGCGCGGTGCAGGTCGGGCCGCGTCGAGGCCACCGCGTCCTCCGCCAGCACGATGTCGTAGCCGCGGTTGAACGCGTCCCGCAGCGTCGACTCCACGCAGATGTACGTGTCCACGCCGCACAGGATCAGCGTGTTCAGCCGCAGCGCCCTCAGCCACAGGTCCACTTCCGTGTCTTGGAAGACGGAGTCCCGGCGCTTCTCGACGATGTAATCGTCCGCCTCGGGACGCAGCTCGTCGATGATGTCCGCGTCCCACGTGCCGCGGATGCACAGGGGAACCTTCTGGATCCGTTCGCGCCGGCTCGCGGGCAGGATGCGATGCACTTTGTCCAGGCAGTCGATGCCGGACGCCTCGCGGATCGCCTTGGAGTAGTACACCGGCAGCCGCTTCGATCGGGAAAATTCCTTGAGCTCCCGCACCTTGGGGATCACCGCGCGGTACGCGGCCACGTTGAAGCCGAACTTCGAGAAGCTGCCGGCGGGATGGCAGAATCCGTTCTGCATGTCGATGATCATCAGCACCGGGCGCGTCGTCATGGAGCTTCCCTTTCTCGAATCACTTTGTATACAAACTATATTCCTTTGTTTCCAAAGTAATTCCCCCTCCTCGGATTGACACGGGGTTTCCTGCGGCGTACACTTGGGTCGAGGGCGGCGACCCTCGCCCGCCCCGAAAGGATCAAGGGACCATGTGCTCCATCTGTGGATTCTATTCCTCCAAACCCCTCGAAGCCAGAGCCACCGCCGGAATGATCTCGCGCACCCGCCACCGCGGTCCGGACGCGGTCGGGATCTATCTGGACGGGGCCATCGATACCGGCGACAATCCGGAAGACTTATGCGATCTTCTCGATCGCCGCGGCCGGATCTCCCTGGGCCAGGCGCGCCTTCAGATCTGCGGCGGGCCTGAAGCAGTCCAGCCGCTGACCGGATGCCGGCCCGGCTGGGCCATCGTCGTCAACGGAGAGATCTACAATTACCGGTCGCTCCGGAAATTTCTGGACGGACCGCACCGGTTCACCACCGACGGCGACAGCGAGCTGATCCTTCACCTGATCGAATCCCACTACCGCGGCAATCTCGCGGAGGCCGTGCGCAAGACGCTGCCCTTGCTGGACGGAATGTACGCGTTCGCGGTCACGGACGGACAGCGGATCGCGGTGGCGCGCGATCCGATCGGGAAGAAGCCCGTGTACTTCAGCGATTCCGACCCGGTCTTCTTCGCCTCGGAACGCAAGGCGCTCGCCGGCCAGGGCCGGACGCTCCGGCGCCTCGTGCCGGGCGGGATCCTGGAGCTCGGCGGCCCCCGCCGGCGCGTGATCCGCACTCCTCGTTTCGAGCGGCCACCGGTGGACATCACGAATTTCGACGAAGCGCTCGACCTGTACCGAGCACTCTTGCGCAAGGCGGTCGAAAAGCGCGTCGCGGGGTTGGATCGCGTCGGCGTGCTCTTCTCTGGAGGCATCGACAGCCTGCTCATCTGCGTCGCCGCGCGGAACGCCGGGACGAACGTCACGGCGTACTGCGTCGGCATGGAAGGATCAGAAGATCTGGCGGCGGCGCGCCAGGCGGAGCAGCTCCTGGGACTGAACGTCCGCTACGAAGACCTGAACGAGCCGGCGATCGAGGAGATCCTGCCCGAGATCATCGAGAAGATCGAGTTGAACGGCCTCGTTCAGGTCGAAGCCGCGATCCCGATGTACGTCGCCGCGCGGCGGTGTTCCGAGGAAGGCCACAAGGTCATGCTGACCGGCCAGGCCGCGGACGAGCTTTTCGCCGGCTACTCGTGGTACGGGAACGTCGTTCGCGAGCAGGGGCACGCCGTCCTGCATGAGCGCCTGTGGGACGACATCGAGAAGCTGTATCTCGACACGCTGGAGCGCGAGGATCGCATGGCCATGGCGCACGCGATCGAATTGCGCGCGCCGTTCCTGGATCGCGACGTCATCCGCGGCGCCATGAGAATGGTGCCTCAGAAGATCAAGATCGACGGTCCGGACGACCCGCTGCGGAAGCTCGTCCACCGGCGGCTCGCGCTTGACCTGGGCATTCCCGAAGCGCTGGCCTATCGCGTGAAGTCGCGCGCGCAGGATGGGACGGGAATTCACCATACGATCAAGAGCATCGCGAAGCGGCGCAAGGTGCCCGCGCGCCGCGGCTTCCGCGTGCCGGACTACGGCAGCAACTACCGTTACGTGGCCGACGAATACGCCGGCGACGAGGTGCACGCGTTCATCGCGCACGTCACCGAACAGAGCGGCGTCGATTGGCTCTGCCGTTCGGACGAGGAAGAGTACGAGATGGAGCTCCGATCGTGATCCGGGTCGGCATCGTCGGCTGCGGGAACATCTTCCGCCGCGGCTACCTGCCGGCGCTGCCGTCCGCGGAGTCCGTGCGCGTCGCGGCCGTGTGCGACCTCCTCGAGGAGCGCGCGCGCGAAGCCAAAGCGCTGACGGGCGCCGAAGCGTACACCACGGACGACGCGGCGCTCTTCGGCCGAAAGGATGTCGACGCCGTTTTCATCCTGACGCCCAGTCACACGCACGACGAACTGGCCGTCCAGGCGCTTCAGGCGGGCAAGCACGTCCTGTGCGAGAAGCCGATGGCGCGGACGCCGGCGGGCGCGAAGCGGATGATCGAGGCGGCCCAGGCCGCCGGGAAACGGTTGATGATCGGCCACACGCGCCACTTCGACGACCGGTGGACCTCCATCCTCGATCAGGTCCGTTCGGGCCGCATCGGCGATCTCGTCTACATGTTCCGCAGTGAGCACGCGTTCAACGGCGCGCCGAAGGAGGCCTGGCAGTGGCGCGGAGAGGAGAGCGGCGGCGTGCTGTGGGACGTGGGCGTGCACGTCGTCGAACTCTTCCAGTGGTTCATGCGCGCGTCGCCGCGGCGCGTGTACTCGCGGCTCCTCTATAACCGTCCCGAAGCGCGCGAGGGCGGCGCGCCGGACGCGGCCGTCGCGCAGCTCGACTTCGGTAACGATTGCCACGCGCTGTACAGCGTCTCGTGGTTTCATCCGCCGGCCTGGGGATCCTTTTACGCGAACATGGAGCTGATCGGCCGCCGCGGCAAGTTGACCTACTTCGATCGCGACGCCCACTCGCTGGCGCTCGTCGGCGGCGCGACGGAATTCCCGCGCTATTCGCCGCTCTTGTCGGCGCTGGCGCACACGTTCGCGCGGGAGATCGAGCACTTCGCGCGCGGCGTGGAGACGGGCGAGCCGTTCGCCGTTTCGACCGACGACGCGCTGCGCGCCGTCGCGACCATCGACGCCGCCGAACGATCCGCGCGCAGCGGCCGGGTGGAAGAGGTGGTCCTGTGATACGGCCCGCGCGGCTCCGCATCGGCATCGTGGGATTCGACCATCCCCACGTGCTGCGGTACGCTCCGACGCTCGCCGCCCATCCGCACGTGCAGCTCCAATGGATTTCCGAGAACGGGAAGAACCGCGCGCCCGCCGAGGAGATGGCGAAGAAGCTCGGATGCCGGTGGCTACCGGAACCGGGGGACGGCGTCGACGCTGTGTACCTGGCCAACCGCCCCGGCGGGCACCGCGCCGCGGCAGAGCGCTTCGCGGCGGCCAAGATCCACATCCTCTGCGACAAGCCGATTGCTCTGACGTTGGAGGATGCGGACGCGATCGTCGCGGCCGCGCGCAAGGGCGGAGTGCATCTGATGGTGCCGTTCAATCCTCGCTATCAGCTCGGCCCCCAGACGATCAAGCAACGGATCGATGCCGGCGAGTTCGGCGACGTGCGCATGATTCACGCCGTCAAATGCGGGAAGGTGCCGCTGGCGATCACCGCGATGGATTGCTCGTGGTTCGTCGACCCGAAGGAGGCGGGCTTCGGAGGATTCGGCGACATCGGCATCCACGCGCTCGACGCGATGCGCTGGTGGATCGGGAAGAAAGTGAAGCGCGTTTTCGCGCAAATCCATTTCGGTCCCAATCCCGCCCTCAAGGTCGATTCGATCGGCACGGCGACGATCGAGTGGGACGGCGGCGCCGTCTCCACCCTGACCGCGGGCTGGGTGAATCCTCCCGGTTTTCCTTCGTTCCTGGATGCGCGTTTCGAAGTCGTGGGGACTCATTGCGCGGCGACGATGGATCGGCCGTACGCGGAGTTCCGGGTCTCGGACGAGAAGGGCACCGAAACGATCGCGACATGGCGGCCGGACATTCAGGGCCTGGTGCACGCGTTCGTGGAGAGCGTGCGCGCGGACCAAACGCCGCCGATCACGGGCGAGGACGGCCGCGAGGCGCTGGCGATCCTCCTGGCGGCGTATCGGTCGTCGAGCGAGGGGCAGCCGGTGGCGGTGGAGTAGATATCCGGTGCGAGCGCACGGAGGAGTCGTCGCGCTCGGAGAAGAATTTCTTATGGAGATGGAGAGAGGGTGGAGACGCGGAGATCTTCCTTTGGAGGGAACTCCTCATCCATCATTTTCCGATCTCCATATCTCCGACATCTCCAACTCTCCCAGATTCTTCTCCGTATCTCCATGACTCCGTGGCTTTTTTTTCGTGCACTCCGACGCCTCCGGGACCTCGCGGCTCAGGTGGAGCTGAAGTGGCGAACAAGGACCTGCGCCACGTTCAGGGTGTGGGCGTCCAGAGTCAGGAGGATCAGCCCGTGCGCCAATGACTTCAGTCAGGTCATGACCTGGGAGGTATCGAGATGAAGATTGCATGCATCCTTGCTGGCGTAACCGCCTTCGCAGCACCCCAGATCTTGGACTGTGAAAGGGGCGAGGGACCGGACTATGGACTATGGACTGTGGACTGTGGACTTCCCCAGGAAATCCACTTTGTCATGTGGAAGCCGCACCAGCCCGAGGCGTGGGATCGCCTCTTCAAGGAATTTCACGACGCCCATCCGGACATCCGCGTGAAGACGGAGATCGGTCCCCATTCCGCGACCGAGTTTCACACGATCCTGACGACCAAGCTGCGGGCGAAAGACGAAAGCATCGACGTCTTCCTGATCGACGTGATCTGGCCGGCGGAGTTCGCCAAGGCCGGATACCTCGAACCGCTTGACGACGTGATTCCGGAGGCGGAGCGGCGCGACTTCTTTTCCGCGCCGATCGAGGCGAACACGGTGGACGGCAAGCTGATGGCCGCCCCGTTCAACATCGATGCCGGATCGCTTTACTACCGCAAGGATCTCCTCGATCAATACGGATACAAGCCTCCGCAGACGTGGGGTGAGCTCGTCGCGCAGGCGAAGAAGATTGTGGAGGGCGAGAAGGAGCCCGGTTTGGCAGGTTATACGGGCCAGTTCGACAAGTACGAGGGGCTCGTGTGCAACATGCTCGAGTTCATCCGCGGCAACGGCGGGCGGATGACGGCGGACGACGGTTCGTTGGCGCTGGACGATCCGAAATCGGCGGAGGCGATCGAATTCGTGCGCGAGAAGTTGATTGGAGATGTGGCGCCCAAGTCGGTTCTCAACCAGCGCGAGCCGCAGTCCCGGGGCGTATTCCTTCAAGGCGAATCGGTGTTTCACCGGAACTGGCCGGAGACGTGGAAGATCGTGAACGATGCCGGCCAGTCGAAGGTGGCGGGAAAGGTCGGGCTCGCTCCGCTGCCGAAGTTCGAAGGCGGCCGGGCGGTTGCGACGCTGGGGGGATGGCAGCTCGCCGTGGCCGCGCATTCGACGAAGAAACAGGCGGCCAAGACCTTCGTGAAGTACCTGACGTCTTTCGACACGCAGAAGAAGCTGACGCTGTGGACGTCGCAGACGCATTCGCGCAAGACGGTGATGGAGGATTCCGAGGTGCTCGCCGCGTTCCCGCACTTCAAGGACCTGACGCAGGTCCTGGAAGCCGCCACGCCGCGCCCGCGGCTGGCCAATTACCATGAGGTGTCGGACCGCCTTCAGCGCGAGCTTTATGAGCGGATCAGCCGGGCGCCGGAGGAACGCGGCGGAAGCGGTCTCGGATGGATTCCGCCGATCCTGGGGATCGGCGTCCTGGCGGCGCTGGTATTTTTGGTGGCGCGGCGGCGGTGAGGGGGGAGAGCGCGGAGGGGGCGGAGATCACGGAGAAAACTAACCACGGAGACACAGAGACACGGAGAAGAATTTTTCTTGTGAAAAGCTTGAACCGCCAAAGCGCCAAACCGCTCAAAGAATTGACAGCTTCCGATGGCGCTTTAGCGTTTTAGCGGTTTGTCAGTTATTCTTGAATATAGCCCGCCTTGATGACTGCGTGCGAGATCCTTTTGGATGAGGCAAGTGGACCCACCCATTGCCGGAAGCGCGCGCGGCCCCTATGCTGTCCTCCGCGTGAAATCGCCGAAGTACGATGTTCCCGAGGATCCCGTATTGCGTTCGATCGCGCGCCGCGTCGCGGCGTGCCGTCGATGTCCCCGTCTCGTACAGTATGTTCGGGAATCCCGATCCCGATGGCCGGATCACTATGGCGCGCCCGTTCCTGGTTGGGGCGACGACGAACCCCAACTCGTCATCGTCGGATTGGCTCCAGGGCTTCACGGCGCGAATCGGACCGGTCGCATGTTCACGTTCGATGCCTCCGGCATGTGGTTGTACGCCACGCTGCATGAAATGGGGCTGGCTTCGCGTCCCATCTCGCAAGGTCCTCGCGACGGGCTTCGTCTCCCACACGTATACATCACCGCGGCCCTTCGATGCGCGCCTCCTGAAAATCGGCCCTTGCCGTCCGAGCTCTCGGCGTGCCGCTCTTATCTGGAAGAGGAGCTCCAGCGCTTCGAACGCGCGCGGGTGATCCTGGCCTTGGGGCGGATCGCTCACGATCAGACATGCCGAGCCTTGGGTCTTCGCGGCTGCGCCTTCTCCCATGGCGCGGAACATCTGTTGGGGCGCGGGCAGGTCCTGCTCGACTCCTACCATCCGAGCCGCCAGAACACGAATACGGGGCGCCAGACTCGTTCCATGTGGCGGGCGATCTTCCGGCGCGCCAAGGAACTCATGCGATGAAAATCCTGGTCACGGGATTCAAGCCGTACGGACGCTATCGGCGAAACCCATCCGAGCGCTTGGCGCGAGAGTCCGGCCGCCTTCGGCTCGGGGGAGCGCGCGTGGTCGCCCGCGTGCTCCCGACCGAGTACAAGGGCTGCGAGGCCGAACTTCGACGCGCGATTCGGACCATCCGCCCAGACGCGATCGTGATGTTCGGTTTGGCGCCCGAACGCCGCAAGATCACTATCGAGGCATTGGCGCTGAACGTGGACCATTCCGAGAGACCCGACAACGCGGGCGTACGCCCGTGGCGCCGAACGATCGACAGGAAAGGGCCTGCCCTCCTGGAGACCACGTTGCCTGTCGACAAGATGTATGCAGCGCTCCGGCGCGCCCGCGTGCCCGTTACCGTTTCGTATCACGCCGGAACGTATGTCTGCAATCACGCGTTTTACACCGCGGCTCGCCTGGCGCCTCGCGTCAAGGTAGGCTTCATCCACGTGCCGAAGAACGAGTCTCCGGCGCGCCTCCGGCGGGCGATGGAGGTGATCGTGGGGGAGGTCTGCCGGGAGATATCCAGATAGGGGAGATGGGGAGATAAAAAAGTGGAGATAGGGAGATGCGAGGAGATCGGGGAGATGCGGAGGGGGATCAAGGGAGATCCGCGGATAGAGGAGATGGGGAGATGTGTTGAGAAAATTCTTTATCTCCAGATCTCCCCGGATCTCCCGATCTCCCTCGAAACACCCTCTTGACGTCCTCGACCATGCCATAGAACGCCGGCACGACGAACAGCGTGAAGAGCGTCGAGACCGCGATCCCGCCGATCACCGCCAGCGCCATCGGGCGGATCACCTCCGACCCCGTGCCCAGCGACAGCGCCGGCGGCAGCGCGCCCGCGATCGTCGAGAAGCTCGTCATCAAAATCGGCCGCAGCCGCACGGGGCAGGCCTGAAGCAGCGCTTCCTTCCAGGTCGCGCCCCGCTCGCGGCGTTGATTCGTGTAGTCCACGAGGATGATGGAGTTCTTCTTGGCGATCCCCATCAGCAGGATGATGCCGATGGCGGAGTAAATGTTGATCGAAATGCCGGCGATCCACAGGGCGAGCAAGGCCCCCATGACGCTGAACGGCAGCGCCAGGAAGACGGTGATCGGATGGATGAAGCTGTTGAATTGCGACGCCAGCACCACATAAGCGATGAAGATGCCGAGGATCATGACGAAGATGAGGCTGGTGAACGTTTCTTTCGCCGTCTGGGCCGAGCCGCTGAAGACCATTCGATAGCCTTCTTCCTGGATTTCCCGCCACAGGCGTTCGACTTCCGCGAACGCGTCCGCCTGCGATTTCCCGGGCGCGACGTTGGCGTACACGGCGATGGCCCGCTCGCGTCCCCGGCGGTTGATCGTGAGCATCGTGGGGCGCTCATCGATGCTCGCGACTTCGGATAGGGGGACGAGATCCCCCCGCAGGGAGCGGACTTTGATGGAGCGCACGTCCTCGGGACGCAGCCGCTGCTCGCGCAGCAGCCGGACGCGCACGTCGTACCGGCGGCCCTCCTCCTTGTACTTGCCCACCCGCGTGCCGCCGATGAGCGCCCCGACCGTGTTGCCGATCGCCGCCATGGAGATCCCCGCATCGGCAGCCTTCTTGCGGTCGGGGACGATGTAGAGCTCGGGCATCCCGACCTGATAGTCGGTGTCCACGTCCGTCACCAGGCCGCTCCCCCTCATTCGATCCATCAAGCGATCGCCGAGCTCCGCCAGCTTGGACCATTCGGGACCCCGGATCGACACTTCGACCGGAAAGCCGCGCTGCGCGCTGAACCCCATCGTCGACAGATCCATGGGAAACGCCTTGAGCCCGGGAATCGAGTTGAACCGCGCGCGCACTAGGGCGATCATGTCCTGCATCGTCCGCGTCCGCTCCCGGGGGCTCTTGAGCGTGACGAACATGACGGCCGTGTTGACTTCGCCTCCCCCGAACCCGCCCACGGCCGCGTAGTAGCGCCGCAGCTCCGGTTGCTGGAGCATGAACTCCTCCGCCTCCCGGCAGACCGAATCCGTGAAATCGATCGAGGAGCCGACCGGCGTCTGCATCCGCACCAGGAACCGCGACTGATCTTGCGACGGCACCAACTCGGAGCGGAGCACTCGAAACAGCGTCAGAGACCCGGCGAACAGGAGCATCGCGCTCCCCAGCACCGCCCAGCGCCAGCGGATCGCCGGCCGCAGAGCGAGGCGGTATCCCCGGGCCAGCTTTCGAAGGATGAAATCGATCGACCGCCCCAGCCGGGTCGTGCGTTCCTCCACCTCCAGAAACTGAGCGCATCGCGCCGGCGCGATCGTGAGCGCCTCGATGAGCGACAGGAGGACCGCAACCGAAAGGACCACGCCGAACTGGAACAGGAACTTGCCGATGATCCCTTTCGTGAACGCGATCGGCAGGAAGATCGAGATGATCGCCGCCGTGGCGGCCATCGCGGCGAACGTGATCTCGCGGGCGCCGACGCGCGCCGCTTCGACTTTGTCCTTGCCCGTCTGGCGGTGGCGGAAGATGTTCTCCATCACCATGATCGCGTCGTCCACCACGATGCCGATCGAAAGCGTCAGCGCCAAAAGCGTGAACGTGTTCAGGGTGAAGCCCATGAAATACATCACCGCGAACGTGCCCAGGATCGACGTGGGAATGGCCAGGACGATGTTCAGCGTCGAGCCGAGCGAGCCGAGGAAGAGCCAGCACACGAACGCCGTCAAAAACACCGCCAGCATCATCGTGATCTGGATCTCGCGGATCGATTCCTCGATGTACGGCGTGGAGTCGAACACGACTTCGAACGAGAGGTCGGGAGGCACCTGCTCCTTCAGTTCCTCCACCTTCGCGCGCACGCCGCGGGAGACGGCGACCGCGTTCGCGCCCCGCTGCTTCTTGATGCCCATTCCCTGGGCATGCTGTCCGTTGGAGCGGCTGATGCGGCGGCGGTCTTCGAGTCCGTCTTCGACGAGGGCGACGTCCTGCAAACGGACCTGCCCCAGGCCGCTCGACGCGATGATGAGCTTCCGGAAGCCCTCCAGGTCGAGCGCCTCGCCCTCGGAGCGGACGTTCAGCTCGCGCGACGGCGACTCGATCCGGCCCACGGGCACCTCGATGTGTTCCCGGCGAAGCGCGGCGATCACGTCGTCGGCCGACAGGCCGTAGGCCTCGAGCCGATTGGCGTCCAGCCAGATCCGGACGTTGCGGCTGAGAAAACCGCCCAGCATGACCTCGCCGACTCCCGGGACGACCTGAAGCTGGTCCTTGAGCTGGTTGCGGACGAGATCGGCCAGCTCCCGCGGGGGGCGCGGCCCGGAGAGTCCCACCCACATGATGGGCTGATCCTCGGGATTCGTTTTGGTGATGACGGGCGGATCCAAGTCCGGCGGAAGGAGGCGCCGGGCTTGCGCCAGCTTCGTCTGCACGTCCTGAAGCGCCGCGTCGATGTCGCGCTCGAGATTGAACTCGATCGTCACGTTGGCCGAGCCGTGTCGCGAGACGCTCGAGACTTCCTTGATGCCCTCGACGGACATGACAGCGTCTTCGACAATGTCGACGACGTCGTTCTCCATGATCTCCGGTGCCGCGCCTTCCCAGGCGAGGCTCACGTTGACGATGGGGAAGTCCACGTCAGGCATCTGGGAGACGCCCAGGCGGACGAACGCCACGCCGCCCAGGACCATGAACAAGATCATGAGCATCCACGCGAAGACCGGCTTCTTGATCGACAGGTCGGAGAGCGTCATGGAACCACCTCGACTTCCGCGCCGTCGCGCAGGATGGAGCCGCCGCGCACGACGAGGGTTTCGCCTTCGGCGAGCCCATCGAGCACTTCCACCCGATCGTCGAGCGTCCGGACGCCCAGATGCAGGCGCCGCTCGCGCGCGGTGGCGCCCTCGAGCACGAACGCGATGAACCCCTTCTCCGTCGGCAGGACCGCGCCGGAAGGAATCAGGATCGCTCCTTCCTTGTGCTCCAGCACCACTTTGACCGTGCCGGAGAATCCGGGCCGCAGAGCTGCGGGCGGATCGACGACGCGGGCCTTGCATTCGACCGACCGGGTCCGGGGATCCGCCGTCTGGCTGACCCAATAGACTTCCGCGTCCATCGGCGTCGATCCCAGGAGGCGCGAGGTGAACGTGAGGCGCGCGCCGGGCTGGAGGTGGGCCGATTCCGTTTCCGGAACGGCGAAGCGCAGATGGAGCGACGAAAGGTCGACCAGCGTCGCGACGACCGTCTCCGCCTTGGCGTATTCCCCGGTCGAGATGTTCTTGGAATTGATGACCCCGGCGACCGGCGGCCGCACGCTGGAATCCCGGAGCGCCTTCTCGGCCAGGGCCAGCGCGGCCTGGGCGCGGTCCACCTCGGCGACGGCGCGATCGACGGCGGCCTTGAGATCGGCCAGCTCCTCCTCGGTGATGTATTTCTTCTCGTACAGCGGGAGCCGCTGCTGGTACGCGTTTCGGGCCCGGACCAGGTCCGCCTCCGCCCGAGCCTTCTCCGCGCGGGCGCGGTCCGCTTCCAGGCGGAAGCGCTCCTCGTCGATGGTGCAGAGCACCGTGTCGGGCGTCGCGCGATCACCTTCCTTGAAGAGGACCTTCGTGACGACGCCCGCCACGCCGGCGGCGACCGAGATCTCCTCCTGCGCCTCGAACGTTCCGACGGTTTCTATTTCCCAGGCGAGCGGGCCGGCGGTCACCGGAGCGACCGTCACCTTGGGCCGGCGGCGGACGGGAGGAGGAGTCGAGCCGGCTTGAGGCTCCCGACGGCACGCCTCGGTGAACGAGATGAAACCGGTGGCTATGCCGAAGATCAAGACGACGATGAGCTTTTTCATTTGAGGGTTCCCGCAACGAATCGGATTCGATAGAGAGCGGCCTTCTTGTCCAGTCGCGCCCGCTCCAGGTCGAGCTGCGCGGTGAGGAGCGCGTCGTGGGCGAGCTGGACCTCGAGGTTCGTGGCGAGCCGCTGCTTGTACTCCTCCAGCAAGAGCCGATGATTTTCCGCGGCGAGCGCTTCCTCCTTTTCGAGGGAGCGGACGTCCTCGGCCAGGGTCTGCCACCCATGATACTCTTGCCGGACGCCCAGGCCGATGTCCAACCGAAGCGACCGGATGGCGTATTCCGCCTGGCGGAATTTCGAGTGCGCTTCGGCGAGGCGGGCGCGGTCCCCGCCCCCGGCGTACAGATTGAACTCCGATTCCAGGAGGAGGTCCCAGTCGATGTCTTCGGACACGCCGTCTCGATGGGCGTACACGTTGCCCGTGAAGCTGACGGTCGGAAACCAGGCGGACCGCTGGGCCCGGATTTCCGCTTCGGCGGCGCTGCGCCGGCGCTCCAGAACGGCGAGGTCGGCGCGTTCCCGGTGCGCCGCTTCCAGGAGCGCGTCCACGGGCGGCGGCGGTTCGTCGGCGACGTCGTCGACGAGCGGTTTCTCAAGCGTCCCGCCGATCAAGACCGCGAGTCGCTCCCGCGCGATGACCAGATCGTTGCGGGCCCGGGTCAGGCGCGCTTCGTTGGCGGCGAGTTGCGCTTCGACCAGGAGCAACTCGGTCCGGCGCGACACGCCAGCTTTGACGCGCTCTTCCATCTCGGTTCGCCGCTCCCGCTGGGTGGCGAGGGATCGATCGAGCGTTTCGATGGCCCGTCCCAGCTTGAGGATGCCGAAGAAGGACTCGGCGACGCTCACCGCGATGGAAGCTTTTTCGAATCGCAGGGCGGCGGCCTCGGCTTCGATGATCGCTTCCGCCGCCGCGACCGCGTGCGCTTCGCGGAATCCCGAAAAGATCGGCGCCTTCAGCCGGAAGTATTCCTCGTCGCGGGCGCGCAAGCTGAATCCGGCCGCACGGCCGAAATCGGGCGCGAATTCCTGCCGGTAAAACGTGGCGCGGAACGCCAGCGACGGAAGGGCCAGCGCGAGGGTTCGGTCGCGGGCGAGGACGGCCTGGTAATAGGTTTCGCCCCGCGCCAGGAGCCGCTCGTTATAAAGGTACGCCAGCTCGATGCAGTCGCGGACGGTCCACTGCGCCTTGCGCCGCATGTTGTCGGCGACGTCGCGGCGCGCCTCCTGGGGGGACCGCTCTTGAGGGGGGCGGTGTTCGATGAGGATGGGCTCGTACCAGTCCAGCGCTTCCTGATTCCAGCCGCATCCGGCAGCCAGGAGCAGCGAGCCCACGGAGAAGACGGAAAAGAGGCATTCGACCACGGAGGCGCGAAGACACAGAGAAGAACTTTTTAGGGAGATCTGGAGATAGGGGAGATGCGGAGATTTGTTGGGAGGGAACCCACCTTCCGAGATTGCCCGATCTCCATATCTCCAAAATCTCCCCCTCTTCCAGATTTTTCTCCGTGCCTCCGTTCCTTCGTGCCACAACACCGTAACCTCTTCGTTTTTCGAGAAGATTCTTCGGACCCCTTCACCGCAGAGAGCGCCGAGGCCGCGGAGATTTTTTCCATCACGTCCTCCTCTGCGAACTCCGCGATCTCGGCGGTGAAAGGCTTCATTCGGTTCCGGTGTAACCGCTCCGTGGTTCTTCTTCTCCATGCTCTCCCTCTCCTCCGGGATCTCGCCAGAATACCCCCCGAACTCCCTTGCACTCATCGCGCCAACCCTTTCAAGAAGAGATCCACCCAGCAGTTCACCAGCTCGGGGCGACGCCGCGCCGCCCCCGGGATGCGGAACAGATGCTTGAGCTGTAGATGATGGACGATCATCCCGATGAACGCGCTGGCCGCGGTCTGGGGATCCATGCGCCGCAACGCGCCGCGCCGCATCCGGCGCTCCAGGTACGCCGAGAGGAACTCGCGGACGGATCGCACGCGGGCCTGGAAGAACATGCGGGATAGTGGCTCTCTCTCCAGTGCGCTGAAGAGGAGCAGCCGCATGAACGTGGGATCGGCTTCGACCCGTTCGAGCAATGTCGTGGCGATGGAGGAGAGGACGTCCCGATCGTCTCCGGTTTCCGCCGTCCGGTGGGGAAAGAATCCGGCGGCGGGCTCGGAAATCTTGCGTTCGATGATCGCGCGGTAGAGCGACTTCTTCGTCGGGAAATGGCGAAAGATGAGCGCCTCGCTGACGCCCGCGGCGCGGGCCAGGCGGCGGGAGGTGGTACCCGCGAAACCCCGCTCGGCGAAGCACCGCTGGGCGGCGGCGGCGATGCGCTCGCGCCGCTCCGAGGTGCTCAACCGGCTTTTCCGCGCGACCGCGGCCATATTCTTAGCCCGAAGGCGCGCCTGCACCGCCACAGCGGCAACGACCGCATCGCGAAGGCGCGAAGGCGCGAAGCGGTTGAAGGGCGCGAAGAAAACCTTTTCGTCGGTTGGCGTTGATCGGCTCCTCCGTCGTCTGGACGAATCGCCTTTTGTAAGTTAGCATTTACTAACTTCAAGTTTCCTTGTCAACCTATATGGGCCCAGCGGCGATTGGAGCGAAAAAATGGGCACGCTGGGGCGAAAAGAGGGAGTCGGCGGAGTAGGAATCTTAACGGCAAATCGATAGAAAGGCAGAGGGCCGGCGGGTGGGACAACGATGACGGCGGTACGTGAACGGAAAAGAACGGATTACCCGGCTCTTCGGAGGCGCAGGATCGGCAAGCTGCGCTCGCCCGCCATGAGGCGCACCCTCAGGACGGCGCTTTCGAGCCGCCTTTTCGGTCTTCGCTTTTTCCCGAAGTGCACCTCGTCGGGCGTGCGGAGACCAAGTCCCCCATGCGGGCGTTCCTGGTTGAACCAGTCGGCATAAAAATGAAACCGCCGCTCGATCGAGCGCAGCGGCACGTAGAGGAACAGCCTGCGCGAGAATGCCTCTCAAAATCTCTAAACCGGGGACGCGCAGGTTGCTCTCGAATCACATTGGCAGAGCTGGCCTAAGGAACGATCCATTTCCTAGGGAGAAGCTTTCCTCCCGAATGTGGGGCGCTACGCGGCGCAAACAGCGGAGGCGAATGCTAAGCGGGCCGACGTAATTTCCTGCACCCCCCTCCCGAATTGGCCGATAAACCCTGTAGACCAGATTGGAGAGGGTAGCCGTGGTGCAGAGAGAGGGGACGATTCAGCTTACGCTTCAGGAACGGCGGAAACTGCAGGAGATCAGCCGGGATCGCAACGAGCCGTCACGCGCGCGAATGAGGGCGACAATGATCCTGATGAGCGCCGAAGCGATGGGCGCGAAGAAGATCGCCAAGGCAACGGGGGCGTGCAAGAGGGTTGTGCATGATGCACGGCGGCGGTGGCGGCGCCAAGCGTACGAAGGACTGTATGATCGACCGCACACCGGACGTCCTCGCCAAGCCAATGACCGATATCTGCACCTTCTGAGCCGGGTAGTGCGAACCGATCCTCGAAAGCTCGGCTACAGCTTCGCCCACTGGACGGCGCCTCGCTTGGCGGAATACCTGAAACAGCAGACAGGGGTCGGCTTGTGCGATGACCGGGTTCGGATGCTGCTCAAGTCCCTTGGCTTCGTGTGGCGCAAAACGAAGCTGACGATCCGCAACCTCCAAGACCCAGGGAAAAAAAAGGAAAGCGCAGAAGCAACTCTGGAAGCTACAGAGGGCTGTTTTACGCCCCGACGCGGATTTCGAACTGTGGTATGGGGACGGGGTGCGCTTCGATCTGTTGCCGATCACCACCTACGCGTATCGGCTTCGAGGACGGCCGCTCCGGATCGAAACACCCGGCAAGAATCACCGCGTAGGAGTCTGTGGAGCCTTCCGTTACCCTGACGGTCCGTTCCTGTTCACGTACCGACTCTGGAAGAACGCCGTTACTGCACAAACCATCGGCCTGCTGAGGCTGCTCGCCGACCGGGCGCGGCGCACAGGCAAGAAGATCGTTCTCGTGCTGGATAACGGATCCTCGTACACGTCGAAAGCCTCGCTGGCGGAGATTCACCGCCTCCGAAAGTGGCTTCGGGTCTTCTGGCTGCCGACGTACACCAGCGAGCAACTGAATCTCATCGAAAACGTCTGGACGCATCTGAAGCGCAACTATTTCAGCCGGATGCTGACGACAGGTCCCGCCGAATTCCCAATCGCAGTCGTCCGCTTGCTCAAAACGCTTGCCTTGCGCGGTATCCTGCGTCGAGCCCTCAAACCCAGAGCCGCGGGAGGGGGGTGCAGAAAATTAGCTCGGGTTGCTTAG
>JACQVR010000104.1 GCA_016209705.1 Planctomycetota bacterium | reverse complement strand
GAAATGCATCCCGCGGTGTGCGCTCAGTGCGGGAAGCAGACTCAAGTCCCATTCAAGCCTCGGGGGGATCGCCCGGTCTACTGTAGCGACTGCTTCGGCGGTCGGCGTTAAGCGGCCCGCCGGGGCGTCATTCTTACCGGGCCGTGCCCTCGCGGACGTTCGCGGGATCCGGTGGTGAGGGAGCGCCGCGCCATCCGCCGGTCAGCGGCGGGCACTGGCCGCCGAAGCTCCAGAAGAGATGCCGCCATTAGGAGCGCGTCAGCCCCATAGCCCGACGCGCTCCTAGGTCTCGCTTCCAAACCTTGAAAGCGGCGGGGCTTCACTCCCAGCGCTCGGCGTGAAATAATGGATTCACAAGGCGCCGGCGCCCGGCGTTTCGCGCTCAGGAGGAAGGATGAAAACATTACGGCTTCTCCTCTGGCTCGCCCTCGGTCCCGCCATCGTTCATACGGCGGTTTCCCAAGCCGCGACGGTCCAGGAAACCCTCAGCGAAGAATGGCAAATCGTGACCATCGAGGGCGCTCGGGCCGGGCACGCCTCCACGATCCGCACGCGCCGGCGCGGTCCCGACGGCCGAAACCGGATCGAGACCACCACGGCGTCGAAGATGGCCATCAAGCGCATGGGGATGAGCATCGCGGTTCGATCCGAGATGCGGACCGTGGAGATCGAAGACGGAACCCCGCTGCGCTTCTCCTCGCGATACGAGATGTCGTCCCAACCGACGACCAGCGAAGGAGTGATCGAGAACGGAACGCTGACGCTCACGACGGCTTCCGGCGGTGTGGAACGCACGATCGAGCAAAAGTGGGACCCCGAATGCCTGCTTTCCGAAGGCGTGCGCCTTCTGATGCTGCGAAAGGGCTTCGACCCCGGAACGAAATACTCCTTCAAGACCTGGAGCGCGGAGCAGGGCAAAGTCGACGTCGTCGAGATCGAGGTCCTGAAGCGGGAAAGCTTGGACGGCGTGATGGGAAAACGCCGCGACTTGACCAAGATGTCGATGAAGACGTCGTCCATGCCGGGCATCAAGACGTTCGCCTGGGTCGATGCCGAAGGAACCGCCTGGGTCACCGAGGTGAACATGCTGGGGCTGACCGTGCGGACGGAGCGGACGACCAAAGAGGAAGCTCTGCGGGACGCGGCGGCGGAACTGCCGGAAGTATTCGTGAAAACGATGCCCCGATCCAACGTGGCGCTGCCGCGGCCGCGGGAAATCACCTCTCTGGTAGTGCGTTTGGAGCGCTCCGACGGATTGCTCGGCGAGTGGCATCCTCCGGGCGGCACGCAAACGGAGCAGGCCCGGGAAGGCGGTTCGGTGACGCTGCGGATCACGTCCGTTCCGCCGGAGCGGCCCGCGACACGGCCGGTGGCGGCCGGCGACGACCTGCGTCCTTTCCTGAAGCCCTCGGCGAGCGTCCAATCGGACGACCCCGACATTCGGCGGAAGGCGAACGAGATCGTCGGAGACGAGCGGGACGCCCTGAAGGCGGCGCGAAAATTGGCGGGATGGGTCCATGAGCACATCCGCAAGAAAAGCTTGGATGTCGCCGCCGCCAGCGCCAAAGAGGTGTTCCGCGACGGCGAAGGAGATTGTTCGGAACACGCCGTGCTGCTGACCGCCATGCTGCGCGCGGCGGGCATTCCCGCCAAGGTGTGCGGCGGATATCTGTACGTGAGAGGCATGTGGGGAGGACATGCGTGGTCCAGCGCGTGGGTCGGGAAATGGGTGGATCTCGACGCCACGCTGGGGGACGGGCTCGCGGATGCGGCGCGCATCAAATTCGGCGAGACCGAAGCGTCGGATGCCGGCGGAATGATGGAAGGGATGTCGGGAGCGGGGTTCATGCACGGAGACCTCAAGACGGAAATCCTCGAGTACACGATCGATGGAAAAGCGGTCCGCGTGAGCCGGCCGGGGGTCCTCAAGGGGGAACGTTTCGAAGCCCCGTTGCTCGGATTCTCGTTCGAGAAGCCCACGGAGTGGAGCTTCAAAGAGGCCAAGGACCTTCCGCCCTTCGTGCTGACGGTCGCGGTTTCGCCGGACGGCGCCGCGGCTGTTCAGGTGGCCTACCATGATTTGCCGTACGACTGGATGGATTTCCCGGTGGACAAGATCGCCCGGAAACTGCGCGCGCGCGCCGGGGAAGAAGTCGAAATCGCGGGCCGGCCCGCGTATGAGGCATCCAACAAGATCATCGTCCGCCTCAGCGCGGGGGAAGTGCTCGAGTTCGAACGAATCGGGGGCGACGCGGCCGCCGCGGCGCTCCGGCGGATGCGAGACACCCTGAAAATCCATCGGTAAGGATTTGTGAATACATAGAATGGTTCGAGTGACGGCCGTGGAAGGACCCCGCAAGGGCGCTTCCTTCGAGATCGCCGACGGCGTCGAGATCGGGCGCGCTTCGTCCTGTGGGATCTGTCTCGACGGCGCCCACCTCTCCCGGGTGCACGCGCGCGTGGTCCGCCGCGACGGCCGATACGTCCTCGTGGACGCCGGCAGTCGAAACGGCGTCTTCGTCAACGGGGAGAAGGTCGTCGAAAAGCTCCTCGAGGCCGGAGACGAAATCGAAGTGGGCGAGCACGTGCTCCTTTTTGATCCGCCGGGCGGGAAGGAGGCGGAACCGCTCCGCCCGCTGACGACGACGGTCTTGGCCGAACTCCGGATCGACGCCTTCTCGGCCGGAAAGCTGGAGACGGACGCGCTCCGCCTCACGCTCGAAACCGTCCGATCCTTGCTGGCGGCGGACGTCGAGCAGGATTTCCTGAAGGTACTCCTGGATCGTTTCGTGGGCGCGGTGAAGCCGGCGCGAGCTTTCGCCATGCGGGCGGACGCGCGCGGGAACCTGAGCCTCGCCGCGAAAGTCGCTCCCTCGGAAGACGAGGACGTGCGTCTCTCGAACGTCATCTATCACAAAGTATCCAAGGAGCGCAAGGCGGTGCTCGCCACGGACGCCGCGCGTCGAGGCGACTCGGAGCGCAGGCCGGCGGCGCTTCTGGCGGCGCCGCTGGGTACGCCGGGGCGATTTCTGGGTTTCGTCTACGCCGACACGCCGGTGTCCGATCCCCTCCCGTTCTCCCCCGCGGAACTGGAAATGACGGCGGGGCTGTGCGCCGTCGCGGGACCGCTCCTGGAGCGGGTGGGCCGCTTGGCTCGGGCCCGGGAAGCCGTCGCGGCCGCCTTCGGGTCCCTTCAACGAGATGTTCCGCTCATCTTCGTGAGCGAATCGATGAGAGTCGCGTCGGCGGAAATCGAAGCCGCCGCCGTGGAGGACGGGCCGGTCTTGATTCTTGGGGAACCCGGCGCGGGCCGCACCCACGCCGCGCGCGCGATCCATGTGCGCAGCCCGCGGGCTCTCGGACCGTTCGTCGTCGTGGACTGCCGAACGAACGGCCCGGCCGTCCTGGATGAAATCCTGTTCGAGCGCGCGCGAGGGGGAACGTTGCTGATCGAAAATCTCGCCGACGCGGACCCGGAAATCCAAGCTCGATTGGCGCGCCTCTTGGAGGCACAAGAAATGGAAGCCGAAGCGCCGGAAACGGGGGCGACCGAAGTCCGCGTTCTGGCCACGGGCGTGCCGGACGTGTTGCCGGGAGCGGGCCGTCCCCGATTTCTCCAGGAGTTGTACCGGCGCGCGGCGCGGCGGATCGTGAAGCTCCCGCCGCTGAGAGAGCGGCGGGAAGACATTCCCGCCTTGGCACGCCACTTCATGGAACGAAACGGACATCTGCCGCGCGCGACGCCGGAGGATCGGGTGGATGCGGAAGCCAGGCGATGCCTTCAGACGTACGCGAGGCCGGGTAATGTGCGGGAGCTACAGCAGGGCATCGACACGGCGGCGCGGAAGGCTCCGGCCGAAGGGATCGCCAGGGAGCACTTGCCTCCGGAATTCTCCTTCTGAACCCGCCTTCGCCAAGAGCGTGCTCGGCGGCCGCGCGGTTGCCTGTCCGCAAATGATTGCATTTTTTGTGGGCGAGTCAATCCTGTTCCGACAACTCGAAACATCGCATACTAGTCCAGCATGCCGGACCTGCCGACGCCCTTTCCCGCGGCTGACGTCGCGGGAGCCAAGGCCGCAGATCCCACGATGCGGGACATCGCGACCGGATTGCGCAACCGCCACGCGCTCTTGACCGCGCTGCGCGAACGAGTGCCGACCAATCAAGGCGCGTTGCTCCTGCTCGATCTGGACGGCTTTCGCGCCGCCACGCAGGGACTCGAAACACCGGTAGTGGACCGGCTTCTTCGCGAAGTAGCCGGCCGATTGCACGGCGCTTACCCGCCGGAGGCCGTCTTGTATCGCTATGCCCGAGACGCGTTCGCGTTGCTGATACTCGAGGTCGATCGGGACCGGGGCGCCGCGACGGCGGAAGCGTTGCGTGCGGCCGTCGCTCGGGAGCCGTTTCACGTCAGGGACGCGCCCGGGTCGCGGGCGATTCCCTTGACGGCCGGCGTCGGCTCGGCCGTGTTTCCCATCGACGGCCGGACTCCGGCCAGCGTGGTCGAGGCGGCGGAACGGGCGCTCTTGGTCGCCAAGCGGCTGGGACGTGACCGCATCGCCGTGGCGGGGCGACTGGATCCGGCGGCCCTCGCGGAGATCGGCATCTACCGCGGACTTCCCTGTCCGGTGTTCATCGGCCGGGTCGCGGAGCAATCGCGCCTGCGCCAATTGGCCACCGACGTCCGGCACGTCGGCCCCAAACAGGTGTTCATTTCAGGAGGCCCGGGCACAGGGAAATCCCGCCTGGTCCACGAATTGAGCCTGTGGGCGCGAGGCGAAAAGCACTTGGTGCTTTCCGCCATTTGTCGGGAATCGAGAGCCAACGCGCCGTATTCGACGCTGGTCGAACAGATCGAAACGCTTCTGGTGACGGATCGTTTTCGGGCGTTGCCGGCTTTGGAACGCCTGGGAAAGCTCCACCGCGCCGCCCTGGCGGTCGTGCTTCGAGACCTTCCGGCGGCCTGGTCCGCGGTCAAAATCGATCCGGCCAAAGCCGGCCAGATCATCTTCGAGGCCTTCGGAGCCCTTCTGGACGAACTCGCGGAAACGGGCCCCCTCCTCATCGTGGCCGATGAGGCGGAGCACGTGGACGAAGCGACGCTGGAGGCGTACCGCGGAGCGATCCAGCGGCGCTTGCCGTGTTTGATCGCGGCGATTTCGGAACGGGACGTGACCGAACTCGATCGCTTCCGCATCGCGAATTTCTTCCGTGAATTCGAAAGCTCCGCGATCCATCTCAAGCTTCATCCGCTCGGCGGCGAGGACATCCGCCAGATGCTCAAAGCGATCCTTCCTGACGCGGACATCTCGCCCGAAGACCTGGAGCGTCTCGTCGAGGCGGCCGGAGGCAATGCGCTGTACGTGGAGGAGACGGTGCGGTCGCTTCTCCTGCGAGGCCGATTGCGCCTGTCGGAGGGACGATGGGCGTTGCCTCGACTCGATCCCCGCGATCTCAGTCGGGACTTGGAAGGCGCCAGCCGCTCCGTGACCGCGGCGTTGCCGAAGGGGGCGGAGTCGCTTTTGACGCGGGCGGCCGTGATCGGCCCGCGGGTGGATCCGGATCTTCTTCAGGAGGTGCTCGGGTACGGCGATATCGAGATCCTCGACCTGATCGACGAAGTGCGGCGCGCGCGGATGCTTCTGCCTTCCGAGTCGGGCGAAGAGGAACTGGCGTTCCCGGCCGCTCACGCGCGGCGCATTCGGCTTCAGACCGCCGATCCCGCGGAGCGCAAGGAGATCCACGAGCGCGTCGGCGTCGTCCAGGAATCCCGGCACGGAGGGGACGTCGCCCATCTGGCGGACGAGCTCGCCTACCACTTCGGCAAGGCGGGCAACGAAACCAAAGCGCGGGAATTCGACGCGCTCGCCCGCCGTCAGGCGGCGCTGATCCGGCCGCCCGTGAAGGAAGGGGTTCGCCGGCCCCGAATCGAGGCGGTGACCCAACCGCTGGCCCCGGCGGCGCTCGAGCACGCCTTGGCGACGCTCGGCCACTTCGCGACCGCCCTGCGGATCGCCCGGCTGTATCCGCAGTGGAGCCAGATCGGTTCGGCCGCTTTGGCTCAGCTCCGCGCTTCCTTGGACGCCCTCGTGGCGAGCGCGCCCGGTCTTACGGTCTCCGTCACTCCCAAGGGACCGCTGCTGAACGGTCAGCCCTGCGGCGCGTCCGTCGCCGCCGATTTTGCGGAACTGCTGGATGACCGCCTGATCGAGTCGCTGACGATCCGGGCGGGATTCGACACGGCGCGGATCGAAGCGCTGATTCGGGCGTTCGTGGAGCCGTTCGATCGCGCGCGCGCCGCGCCGGATTTGTGGGATCGCTTTCTCACGCGGGAAGGCTACGAGGCGCTGGACATCGTTCAGAAAGCGTACGAAGCGCGCGAGACGGAGCGCCAGACCGGGGCTCCCGCCGAACTTCCCGTGCCGCCGGACCAGCTCTCCGGCGTGCGCGACGCGCTCAGAAGTCTCAAGGCGGCGGTGGACAACCTCAAGCTGTATCCGCCCAGCCATCCGGCGGTCGAGGAATCCGCCGCTCAGGCGGCGCGGCAGATGGTCGATTTGATTTCCCGCGTGCCGGCGCTCACCCTGGGAACGGCGGACGGCGAACTGGTGATCAACGGCTTGCCCGCCGACCGCAAGTTTTTCGGGGAATCGGTCGGCTTCCTGATCCGGGAAATCGAGCAAAAGAAGCTGGTCAGCATTTCATTCTGGCGCGGCCTGCGGGAGGATGAGGTCCGCGCGTTGATCAGCCTCCTGTCCTTGGCACCCGGCGACTCCGCCAAGGAGTCGTTGCAGGATCAGTTCATCCGCATCGCGCTGGGCTCTCGCCGGTACCAGCGGGCCGAGGAGGGCGCGCTCAAGGTGGATTTGAAGCCGCCTCCCAAGCCCGTCCGCTCGGAGCTGCGCGCGCGGGAATTCCTGGCTCGGCCGTACGACAAGTTTCTCGCGTTGGATCTGGAATACCAGTTTCCCATGCTCGTCGAGGCGCTGGCGTACGGCGCCGGCCGCCCCTTGGCAGAGCAACTGGTGGATCGCCTGGGGTTGCATTTCCACGACGCCAGCCTGTCGCATCGTTCCCGGGCCTACAACCTGCTGGCCCGATCGCTGGCGGCGGCGTCGCCGGGGACGCGGAAGGTCGAAATCTCCCGTTCCCTGCCGCCGCTCAAGCAGCGTCTGTCGGCGGACATGTCGCCCCCCCATTTCCGCGCGGCGGCGAACATCATGCCGTTATGGGTGCCGGCGGCGGCGACGGCTGGATGCCTGCGCGAACTGGCGGATATCGCCGGCGGGACGCTGCGGGCCCGGGCGGATCTGCCTTCCACGCCTCGGGAGATCGCGGCCGTGTGCGAAGCCACGTTGCAGTTGATCCCGCAGTCGCGGGTCTTCGAAGGCTTGTGCGCCTCACTGCGGCGTCCCAACGAGGAGGAGCGGCGCGCGGCGGTCAAGGTCCTGATGGCGGTCGGAGGATCCGCCCTGGAAAAGCTCGTCGAATTCCTGGCCGATGAGCAGGACGTGAACGCGCGGCGGACCATCGCCGCTTCCTTGTCGCCGGTCGCGGAGAAGCTTTCGCATCTGATCATTCGGCTCCTGGACGAAGCCTCGCCGTTGGATCGCCTCAGCCGGGTGCTGGAGGTATCGGAGTTCTTGGTGTGCCCGCCGATCACGGCGCACCTGGCGGGTTTGGCGGAGCGGGGCTCTCCGGAGGCGCGGCAGAAAACGCTGCGGGCCGCCGAGAAATGGCCCCGCGCGGCCGCTTTGCAGATCGTCAAGAGGCTGCTGGCCAGCCCGGCCGCCGACGTCCGCGACGCCGGGCTCGAGGCGGCCGCCCGGCTGAAAGTGGACGCGGTCGGCCATGAGGTAGGAAAGATCCTCGATGAGACCAAGGAAGAGCGGATCATGACGCTGTGTTGCCGTTACTTCGCGGCGGTGCCCAATCCCGTGGTGATTCCGCTTCTCCTCCGGATCATCCAGAAGCGCCCGCGGTTCTTCGGGCTGATTCGAGGGTTCGCGGCCGAGACGCGCGCGGCGGCGGTCGTGGCGCTGGAGGCTCACAACTCGCCGCAGGCGCAAGGGGAAGCCGCCCGCGCGTTGGCGGACGACGCGGTGCGCCGGATCGCCGAACACCTTCGCGGCCGGCCGGCGAGCGCCGCGGCGCCTTCCGAGACATCGGAGGCCGCGAGCCAGGCCCCCCGCAACGCTTCCTGAAAGGTCGAACACTCGACTCAATCCCAGCCGCTAATCGTGGTAGGATTGGCCCCATATGGGTCGCTCCGAGGAAGCGGAACGCGCCGCCGTCTCGCAGCTCCTGAAACTCAGCCTGGTGAAGCCCGTCCAGGCGATGGAGTGCTTCTTCCTGCTTGGCGAGCTTCGCACGCGGGGCGAACGTCCGACGGCGACGGTCTTGGACCTTCTCCTGGAAAAGAACTACATCAGCCGCGACGCCTACCTTCTAAGCCGAGGCAGGACGGAGGCGCCGCCCGGCCCCGCCTCGGATCAGGCCGCCCTCGAATTCGACGAGAACGAGCGCTTCGCCATCGCCCAACTGATGGAGCGGGGGATGGTCGCACGGAAGCGCGTCGAGGCCGTCCTCCTCGATCTCGGCGACCGGATTCGCGAAGGCGGGCGCCCGGGATTCGCGCTTCTGGACATCCTTCTGGAGCGCGGCCACATCGATGCGACCACCCACGCGTTCGGCCGGCGCCTGATCGAGGCGCCTCCCATCGAGGAATCCTCCGCCACCTCTTCCCCAGCGGCGCCCCATCTTTCGGAGGGCGAGCGCTTCGCCGCGGCGCAGCTCAGGGAACTCGGCATGGTGGAGGAAGACCCCGTTCGCGAGTGCTGTCTCGATCTGGAACGGTTGCGATCGAAAGGAGAACGGCCCGAGGCCACCGTGATCGAATTGCTCTTCGAAAAGGGGCGCATCGATTCACTGGGCTACGCGCGGTTTCGGAAGGGGGACCTCCAGGAGGCGTTGGAAGATCTTTCGCGGGCGATCGGTTGGGAACCTCGCCGCGCAGAAGCCTATGCGCATCGCGGAATGGTTCAGGCCGTGCTGGCGCAACGCAGTTCGATCGAGTCCCGCAGGCTTTTGGACCAGGCTCGAAAAGATCTGCAACAGGCCCTGCAGCTTGGAGGTGACCGTTGGCCCCAGAAGGAGGCCGTGGCGGGGTGGATCGAGCAGGTGGGCCGGCTCCAGGCGGAACTTACCAACCCGTGACAAAAAAAGCCGGGTGGGGGGAAGGCCACCCGGCTCGTGGAGAGAGGAATCAAACCAGTTTTCAGTCCTCAGTTCTCAGATCTTCGGAAACGTCCATAAAGGTATATACGCTGAATGAGTGTCATTATAGGACACCTACAGATCGCGCCAGGGGTGCGAAAATCTGATTCCTGATTACTGAGAACTGAGGACTGATAACTATTCTTGCAGCTCGACGTTCCAGTAGGCCTCGCTGAGGAAGTCCTTCCAGGATTGGCGGAACTCGCCGACCCGGATGGTGAAGTGCGGTTTCCACGCGGGTTTGCCCGGCTGGCTGCGCACGACCATTCGGGCCTCATGGGGCGTGCGACCCCCTTTGCGGGCGTTGCACTCGACGCACGCCAGGACGCAATTCGTCCACGTAGATTTTCCGCCGCGCGAGCGGGGGACGATATGGTCGATGGTTAATTCCGACGTGCCCGGCCGTTTGCCGCAGAATTGGCAGCGGTTCTTGTCCCGCTTGAACAGGTTGCGGCGCGAGAAGACCACTTCCCGTTCCGGCACCTTGTTGTACATCGTCAGCAGGATGACCTCGGGAACCCGGATGCGGAGGCGGACCGTCCGCACGTGGGGCTCGTGTTCCTTGGCGAGGATTTCCGTCCAGGAATCGAAGTCATACGTCCGGTAGGTTTCCGGCTCCACGGCGCGCGCGGCGCCCCGGATCATCAGGCAAAACGCGTCCCGCACCGAAGTGGTCCGAATCGGAACCCAAGACCGGTTCAAGACGAGCGCCGGATATTCCAGTGCCGTGGTTGTCTGCATGTCGCCGAAGTCGAGAAATTCTAACCGGCCGCGGGCGGACAGTTCAACCGTGGAAACGACGCCGGCGGCCCGTCCCGAAGCGTCCGCTCAGGACTTGGATTCACTGGAGGTCACTCCCAGGACGTCCAGAAAATCCTCGTCTCCGGCGTAGGCGGCGAACTTACGATTCTCGGACCGGAGATCTTCTTTCCACAGCAGAAGGGTTCGCGACCGGTCGATCTCGGCGCACTGGCGCAGGTACCCCAAGGCGTCCTCGCGCCGGCCGCGCAGAGCGGCCAGTCCCGACAGGTTGAACATCGACGAAAGATTCCGAGGATTGATCTGAACCGCTCGCTTCCAGGCCTCTTCGGCTTGATCGTAGTCCCCCAGGCAGACGGCGTAGGACAATCCCAGAGTTCCCAGGATCTGGTCGTCATCGGGATGCGCGCGGGCCACTTCCAGAATGGTTTCGTGCGCCTGTTCCTTGCGCTCGAGCTGAAGATAGGCTTCCCAAAGCCCCAGGTAGATGTGCTTGGTGGCCCTTCCTTTGGCGATGGCCCGGCCGAAAGCGACCGCCGCCTGTTCGTGGTCGCCCACTTCCAGAAAGTAATATCCCAGATATTCGTGCGCCTCGGGAAGGTCCTCGTCGATCTCCAATCCCCGCGTGTACTCGCTGAACGCTTCGGCGTATTCACCCCGGATCTGATGCACGCGTCCCTGGTTGATGTGGGCCGTGGCGTTCTCGTGGTAGCGCAGGGATTGGTTGAAATCGGTTTCCGCGCGCCGGATGTCGCCCGCTTCGGCGTGGAAAAGGCCGCGCCGGTTGAGCGCTTCGGCGATCTGTCGCTTGACCTCTTCGTCGCCCGGATATTTCTCGGTGAGGTGCATCAGCCGAGCCAGGGCCTCGTTGATCTTTCCTCGGGCCAGAAGACTTTTGGACTTCCGCACCCCTTGATCCAGGTCGCTGGGTTTCATGGCGTTCCCGTCGCCCACTCGGGTCTCCATTCCACTTTAGACGTCTTCCAGATCCCCGTCCATTCCACTATTTATTTGACTCCCGGATCGTTCAAAAGTTCATTTCTTGTCATTTCCTGAGCCATTCGTTCACGAATCGCGTACGGGCTTCCGACGCTTCCGGATGGCGTCCAAGGACATAGCTGTTCGTATTGGCGACGATGGGAAACTCGGCTTCCTTCTTTTCATCGTCTCGAGTGAAGGCGATCTTGACCGTATCCCCCACTTTCAACTTGTCCAACTCCTTCTGAAGATCCGCGCGCCGGAAGACGCGGGTGCCCCCGACTTCGGCGATGCGGTCGCCCGGTTGGAGCCCCGCTTTTTCCGCGGCGCTGCCGGGTGCGACGGTTTGCACGCGCAGGCCGCGCAGTTCGAGATCCAGTCCGTTGGAGGTGACCGCCTCCAGTTTGAGCCCCATGGCTTCGAACGTGTCGTGGTACGGAAGCTCATCCGTTCCGCGGACGCACGTGGCGAAGAATTCCGTGAAATCCGCGCCCGATATCTCGTTGACGGTTCGAAGGATCGCGCCTTCTTCGAAGCCGACCCCGATGGCGCCTTGGCCCGCTTTGGCCGGTTCCACAACGGTGCGCCGGTACAGGAGGCGCATCACGTCGTCAAACGATTTGCGGCCGTCGGTGGCGGCGCGAATCTTCAGATCCAGCAGGAGGGTGAGAAGTTCGCCCTTATTGTAGTAATCCACGCGGCGCGTGCCGGGCGCGCGGTCCCACACGGTCCGGGACGCTTCTTCTACGCTTTGCGTTTTCCGCGCAGGATTGGTTTGAAGCGATTGGATTTCGTCGGCGAGGTGCTTGAAATAGCGCGCCTCGGTCCAGAGGCCGCTGCGGACGAGGGTCAAATCGCCGTAATAGCTCGTTCCCCCTTCCATGAGCCACAAGGCGTTCGAACGGACCGCCTGGGTGTAGTCGAACGGTCCCAGCTCCTTCGGCCGGATGCGCTTGACGTTCCATAAATGGAAAAATTCGTGCGAAATCAGGCTGGCGGCGATCTTCGGGTCGGCCTTCATGGCCTGCACGGGCATCGAAATGTGAGTCGAGTTGAGATGCTCGAGGCCGCCGCCTCCGGACTGGACCCGAAAATGGCAGAGAAAGACGTACCGGTCGAAGGGCGCGCCGCCGAACATCCGCGTTTGCTCCGCCACGATCCGGCGGGTGACGTCCATCAGTTCCTGGACGTCGATCGCTTCGGTCGAATGGATGGCCATCTCGTATCGGACGTCGTCATGGGTGAAGGAGTGGAGGTCGAAAAGCCCCAGCTCCGTGGGACAGTCGATGAACGTGTCGTAATCGCGCGCTCCGTACGTCGCGTCCCCCAGCTTGTCGAGGCCCGTGGCGATCTTCCACCCGTCAGGTCGCTTGAACGTGACCTGATGAGGGCCGTCGAGGCGATCCTTGACGAAGAAGTACGTCGCAGGCCCTTGAAGGTCGTAGTGATCCTTGGTGAGGTTGTGGCGCAAGGAGGGGACGGCGGAAACGCGGAGGTCGTATCGCAGCATGACGGTGGAAGCCTTGCCGGTGTTGATGTTCCACAGGGAGGTGTGATCGGTCGGCGAGACGTCCACGTCCCGGCCGTCGATTGAGGCTTTCAGATCGCGAACCGCTCGATGATACGGCATGACGGCGTACGCCCCGGGGGCCCACACCGGCAGGCCGACGGTCATCTTCTCGTCGCGGTTGTTTTCGACGGTCATCTCGATCTTGGCGATTCCGCTGGCCGGATCGGTGACGTCGACGCTGTAACGCACCTTGACGGGTGAAGCGGTCTCTTGGCCCTGGGCCGGCGGAGTGATTCGGAAGCACAGCGGGGCCAGCAGCACGAGCAACGCGGGACCGCGTTTCATCATGGGTCCTCCACTTTTCCTAAAATGATGATGATCGACGCACCGGAACGCACGCTATCCTTCTGTTACAAAATATTTTCAAAACTTATCGTAACGCGTTACGAAATATTCTCAAAACTTATTGTAACTTACGGGCAACGGAAGAAATCCGCGAGACGTTCTTCGCGCGCGCGGAGCGCCGTTTCCGAGATCCGCAAGCCCGCGGCGTACAGGAGCCCCGCGTAGGCGAGCGCGAGCGGCGCCGTCGCCAGCGCCGCCGCGGGGCCCAGGATCCGATCGATCAGCAACGAAGCCAGGGCGGCGGGCGCCGCCAGCGCCAACAGCCACGCCAGCATCACGTACCACGCGACCGCCGTCCAGCATCCGAATTCCTCCTGCCGTTGAAGCCTCTGTCCAGGAGCCAGAAACCGCATCGGAAAGAAGATGGAGACTAGGTTCCCTCCGGCCATCACGACCCCCAAGGCGGCCGTGTGGTGCGCCAGGTCGCGCCAGAGCGTGTCCGTGCGCGACGCGAGCAGCGCGACCGCGCTCAAGACGGTGATGTTGAAGGGAAGAAAGATCGCGCCGTACGCCAGGTTCTTCCCCAACAGGATCCTGCGGCGCGACGTCGGAAGGCTCAGGAGCGTTCGCGCCGCGGATCCTTCCGTGCCGAACTGGTTGACCAGGAAGAAGAGCTCGCCGAAGATCAGCAGGGATCCGGCCAGTTCGGGCGCGGCGCCGAAGTCGAGTTTTTTCGAAGCCCACACCGGCGCCAGAATGGGCAGGAAGACGTAGAAGAGGCTGGTCAACAGCCGATGCCGCACAATGGGGTCGCGCAGGAACACCGAGATCTCCTTCCGCGCAACGGCTGCCACGTCGGAGCCGACTACCGACGCGATCGCCCGGGACACGCCGCTCAGGAAACGGCTCTGGGCACCGGTCTCCGCGGCCCGGCGGCGATGCGCGAACAGCGGCTCCGAAAAAGCCAGCCGCCGCTCCATCTTTCCTCCCCACCGGACGACCAGCCCCGTGGCCAGGAGGAAGGCGACCGCCCCTCCCGCGGCGCGCGCTCCTTCCAGCGAGTAAGCCCAGGAGAACCACACGCCGGGACACCACGACAACGCCGGGGAAAGTCTTCCCGTTTCCGCCCATCTTCTCAGCTCGTGGGTCCATCCCTTCACCGATTCGGCGTCCAGAACGTCCGACGTCGCGAGAATGAATCCCACGCCGCCCGCGAGGGTCGTCATCAATAGCATCGCGTCCCGCCATCCCCGACTGGTGAGGACGTTCAGGAACGTTAACCGGATCAGGCGAGCGACCATCTGGAGATGGAGGATCAGCGCCACCAGCAGCGCCGCACGCGCTCCGAATTCAAGCGCCGTGCCGCCCGCTCCCGCGATCCATCCGGCGAACAGCCCCACCGCGAACAACGGCGCGAAGCCCAGAAAGCTCGACAGCGCGCTTCCCAGAAAAATCATGTGAGGCGAGATGGGATAAGGCGCCAGCCGGCCTGGGTCGTAGAGATCCCCCGAAGAAGCCAGATAGATCCATCCCCCATAGAGGAGGACGAATCCGAAATGGATGAATTCCCACATGACGGGAGGATCCAGGCGGCGGAATCCCTCCCGCAACAGAACCGCGGAGACCGCGAACAGGACGGCGCTGAAGCCCGCGGCCAGGACAAAGCCCAATGCCATCCCGATTCGCTGAGTGGGAGTCCCGGCCCGCCAGAGGTATTTCCAGCGAAGTCCACAGAGCAGACGAATCTGGCGGCCGGGGCTCGGCTTCACGTCACCGTCCCGGAATCAGGATCCGTCCTCCCCACCCAATCCAGATCGCGAATTTTCTCCGCTCCCTTCCCGACCATCTTGACGAAAAGATCCTCCAGCGTCGCTCCCGGCAGGCCCGCTTGTACTCCCAGCTCGGCCACGGTACCCATGCCCTGGATCCGTCCCTCGTCGATGATCGCGATTCGGGTGCACAGTTTCTGTACCACCTCCAAGACGTGCGACGTGTAGAAGATCGTGACCCCCTTGGCCGCCAGGTTCTGCAACACCTTTTGGATGGCTTGCGTGGACAGGGCGTCGATGCCGTTGAACGGCTCGTCGAGGAAGAGCACCTCGGGCCCGTGGATGAGGGCGCACGCCAGCGCCGCTTTCTTGCGCATCCCCATCGAATAGTCGATGACCAGCTTGGAGCGGTCCTGCGGATCGAGATCCAGGAGATCCAGAAGCTGCTCCGCGCGCCGCTGCGTTTCTTCGGGCGGAACCCCGTACATGAGCCCGCTGAAGTTCACCAGCTCCCACCCCGTCAAACGGTCGAACGTCTCGATCGTCTCCGGAAGGATGCCGATGCGCGCTTTGACGCCCAGAGGATCGGCCACGACGTCGCGCCCGGCCACGAGCGCACGCCCCGAGGAAGGTTTCATCAGGCCGCACAGCATTTTGATGGTCGTGGTCTTGCCCGCTCCGTTGGGGCCCAGGAAGCCGAAGAACTCGCCGCGCGCGACCGCGAACGAAACCCGGTCCACCGCGAGGGTGTCTTTGAATCGCTTGGTCAAGCCCTCGGCCACGATGGCATCCATGTGTTACAATAAGTTTTGAAAATTATTTGTAACGTTACGATAAATTTGAG
>JACQVR010000097.1 GCA_016209705.1 Planctomycetota bacterium | reverse complement strand
GGATCGATTCACCGCGGTGTCGAAGTCCTCGTCCATGTGCACCGGATCCCGCCGGAACATCCCCTTCAGGTAGGTCCACACGTGTTCGTCCGGGTTCAGGTCGGGCGCATGCCGTGCCCCGAGGTTGGCGAGAGAAATCTTGTTGAAGTAGTGTTCCATGAGAAGCGCGCGCTCGCCGTCTCCGAGGCGATCCATCGCCTCAAAAAGCGCAAAACGCTCCCCTTCGTCGAATGGAGCAAATACGGGACGGTTCTCGGGATGCTCCGCGCCTGGCTTGAGCGCGAGAGCGAGCCAACCGACGTGGAGGCTATCACGCCCGACCAGCTCTTCCGCTTCGTGACGTCGCCGGCGGGACGGCTCAGGCCGGATGGGAAGCCGCGAAGGCGGTCGAGCGTGGACAAGATCAAGATGAGCGTGCGCGCGTTCTTCTCGTTTCTGGAGGCGGCGGGGATCATCCGCCAGAGCCCGGCGCGGCTCCTGAAGTATCGCTCAGGACGCCACGAGCCGCCGGAGACGCTGACGGCGAGGGAAGCAGGGCAGCTCTTGGCGACGGTCGCCAAGGCCAAGAGCGACGGCGCCATCCGCGATCGCATGATGCTCGAGCTCTTCCTTCAAACCGGGCTGCGCCTTGAAGCGCTCGTCGGGCTCGACGTGAACGACGTCCGACTCGAGGACGCCATTTGTCAAGGGACGGCAAGTCTGACGAGTCGTTCGCAGGATGAAGGGCGGCGGCGCGAGCGTGAAATACCTCTCGAAGCCGCTCCTGCGCCATCTCGCGACGTATCTCCGCTGGCGGAAGCGGCTGGAAACGGACGACCCGGCGCTCTTCCTCTCACGATGGAACCGGCGCATCTCGACGCGGCGCGTTCAGGTTGCTATCGCGGAATGGGCCAGGAAGGCTGGAATCGCCAAGAAGGTCACGCTGCACACGCTTCGCCGCAGCTTCGCAACCCGGCTCTACGCTCGCACCAAGGACATCCTCCTCGTGAAGCGGGCTCTCGATCACCGCCATGTGACGACGACGGAGATGTATGCGGGGCTCATGTAAGAAGCCAAGACTCTTTGATCATGGATGGCTTCCCTGCAAGGAGCTCTTCTAGATAATTTCGGGCGCGAGTGCGACCTATTCTCTCTGAGTGTTGATCGGCTTCCTGATGGCTGCATCGGAATCCGGTAGTCCAGTTGCGGCCAAACGAGCTTGCTTTTGGCAATCAATGTCGCGTTTGTTGAGAGACCCAATGCAGCCAGTCAGCCGGCAAGAGCGCCCTAAGCACGTCGCTATTGCGAGTCCCTGAGCGTATGGCAGTCGCTACCGCTGCTGCGCAATTAGCCCACAGTGGATCAGGTGCAAAGGTTGTTGCCTTATCAACGACTGGAAGGATGATGCTCGAATGATAGTTTAGGAGGTCAGTCATCATGGTGGCAAACGCTCTGTTGTCCATTCTCATCTCGATTTGTTGGTTGAGAGCATTCCACAATCGTTCCCCAGTTCCGGGGTCTGTTCGGATTTCGTATGCATATTCTCTGATCAGGCAAAATAGTGCGGTTTGGGCCCTCTCTCTGTTGCCTGGCGATGCGCCTATTTCGAAGAGCCAATTCATGGTTTCAGGAGTCTTTACACCTGAATTCGTAGCTCTGATTGCAGAACAAGCCACATCTGGGTTCAGCGTTTGCTGCGCCACTTCGCGAAGCGTATTCAATTCCGATTCGGTCATGCGTCTATAATGTTCTGAAACATGACGAATAAACATGATAGCGGATTTCTGAATCTCCGGATCCGGATCCTGCATGGAGGAACGACACAAATTATCGAAAGAATCAGGTCTTCGGATCACGAAGCGTGAAAACTCCAGGATTTCACATCGCTGGTCCCTGGATCCGGATTGAAGCATGATCCGTAGCCCATCCGCCAGTACCGTAGGTAGCTCGTCAAATTTTACATGTGGGCCTCCGGTCGCGAAACCCGCTTCGCTCAGTATGCCGTCCACATATTGCCCATCGGGCTTCGATTGTAGGAACAGAAGGAGGGACGCGGGGTCGGAAAGGATCGATTCTCGCATCTGCCAGATCTCCGCTCCCCTCCAGGCATCTAGGCGCTGCATATATCGCATTGCCTCCAGATCGCCATCGCGTACTCTCTTTTTCATCGCGACCCGTTCCGGAAAGTCTCGATCTAACTTCCTGCAGTATTCTTCCAAGAGAGCCCCTAGTGCGGTGGTGGCAGAGGGTAGGGTGCTCGCTTGCGAGAAGGGCTCAGCAGCATTGGCTACATCTTCGACCTTTTGGTGTGCTGCTTCTGGTGCAGGAACAGATGGTGTGTGCTCTATTGATTCTTTATGCAAGGATGGAGGGACGGCTATTTCCTGTGATGCGCCGCGATATCGGATCAGGAGTGCCCCAATCAGGGTCAGTCCAAGCAGAAACAAGACGGTAATGGCCACAGGGGTCCAGATTGATTGTTTAACCGCCATAAGGGTTCCTCCTAATACCATCGGCTTCGTGCCTGAAGTCAGGATCCATTTACGGGGGGCAAGAATGCTTGCCTGAGTTGTCACGGCCTGGCTTGGGGCCAGCTTTTCCAAGACGCCCGGGACAAGATTGGTGGATAAAGTGACCGGGTGACATGCTTCCAGAAGCGAGATGGGGTCAGGGACGAAGGCGCCGACTCCAAGGGTTACCAGTGTCTCTTTCAAACTGCGGCGTGCACGATCGATCCTTTTCCAGATGGCTTCATTAGAAATCCCTTCGCGAGCGGCGATCTTTGTGAGCGGAGTTCCTTCAAAGTAGTGCTCAACGATCAAATTGCGTTCTTCGTCATCAATGCGTTCCAGGGCTTGGAAGAGCATTGCGCGCTCATCTTTTTGATGGCCTTCGGGCTCTGGGCGTGGAGATTCCACGGTCATCGCGTACCTCGATTCGTGAACCTGACGGCGGTAGTTGCTGCGCCTGAGATTCAACGCCTGGGTTAAACAGATGCGATACAGTCGGCGTCGAAATGCAGTAGCGGATTCAATCCGAGGGAGCCACTCCACAATCTTGAGAAGCGCATCTTGGGCAGCATCCTCGGCATCTTCACGACGACATAGCACCTGAAAGCAGAGATTATACGCGCGGCCTTGGTGAAGGCTCAAAAGTTGGGAGAGATGAACCGACGAAGTATACTTCTTGTAAGCGTTGAATGCCAATTCTTCGGGTGAACCAAGCATCACTATAATTACTCCAGAGAAGGGGTGGACTTGACTGAAAATCGCGTCACTTCCTAAACGAGTTCAGTTGGCCGGCCTCGCCCGATGGCCTGGACTTGAATGTGTCTTCCGCCTTTTCAAGTCCTCGCACGAACCACTATACCAGTCCTCCTCGGCCGCTGGCCGATGAATTGGTTTGTGCACCAAACAGCGCATTAGGTAGGTAAAAGGCGTACTGGAATCGGGGTTTTGGCCGTGAGGCCATGGATATGCTTTGCGGTTATGGATTCGAAATCCTCAACCTCAACCGGATCGGGTTAAGCGTATTCGAATACAATGAGCGCGGCCGACGATGCTATGAAAAGGTGGGACTTCGCGTGGAAGGTCGTCGACGGCAGGCCAAGTACTGGAGAGGTCGGTATTGGGATGCGCTGGAAATGGGACTCCTGGCGTCCGAATGGGCTGATCTGTATCCGCTCGAACCGCCTCAACTGCCTTACCTGTACCAAGTTAGCTGAGCTGTCGCGGCCGTTACGGACTGGATATGGTTTTGGCGGGGCAGTCGGATCGGCTGCGCGTGATCGCCACCGCAATGCGCGGACTTGCTGGCGACATGGGTGGGAGCAGCGTGAAATCTGAAGTGCCGGCTCAGGTCGGTGCGACTCGAAAGGTCCCCCTCACAGACACAGACGGCGTCCCATCAGCCTGACGCGATGCGTTTGGCGAAGAAGTAGTTGCCATTCACCTTCCTGAGCTTCGAACAAATCTGGATGACCCAGTAGTCGTAGGAGTTATCTGAACCGCCTCCGGTCCGTTTCGAAGCCGGCGGATCACATCAGAGGCGGAGGGGGCGTCATCGTCTCCAGGGCCCGAAGGAACGGGCCCATGTCCTTCCCGACGACGTCTCCCACGAGACAGTCGATAAGCGCCGGCTTCTGCTCAGGATAGCGCTCGACGAACTGGCGGAAACTGAAACGCTCGTCATAGAACGCGTGGATGAGTCGGCGCACCACCTCGACGCCCCGCATCAGGGGTTCTGCGAACGCCCCAAGACGTGGAGCGGAACAATCGCCCGCCCGCAGCGCCTCCGTCACGCATGCCGCGGCGAGTTCGGCCGAAGCCAGCGCGAGGAACAGGCCGGATGAGTAGATGGGATCCAGGAACGCCCCGGCATCGCCGATCATCACCCAGCCGTCCCCCGCCACCTGCTTGTGGCGGTAGGCCAGCCGGCGGATCCCCCGCACTGGCGCCGCGCGGCTCGCACGGGACAGCCGGGCGGCCAGGGGGGCGCAGCGCTCGACCTCGCGCAGGAACACGGGTTCGAACTCAGGGGTCTCGGCAAACAGATAGTCCGGGTCGGCGACGATCCCGACGCTCACGACGTCGTCTGGAAGCGGGATGTACCAGAACCAGCCGCGCCGCGGAATCATGAAAACCGTCGTCTCGCCGGCGTCGATGCCCTCCAAGCGCTTGCCGCCGCGGTAGTAGGACCAGATCGAAGCCTTGTCGAGGCCGTTCACGGGAACGCGGAGCCCCAACTGGGAGCCGATCATGCCGACGCGGCCCGAGGCGTCCACGGTGACGCGGGCGTCCAGGTCATAGGTTTCGCCCATCTCGTCGCGCACGCGGACGCCGACGGCGCGGCCGGCCGAGAACCGCACCGCCTCCACGCGCGCGGGCTGGCGCACCTCGACGCCGTTCTTCCGCGCGTTGTCTAGGCAGAGTTGGTCGAACTCTGACCGTTCGACCTGCCACGTCTGTGCCCGATCGGCGGTTATTGTCTCGGAGAAATAGAACGGCGTCGACTCCTCTCCGGTGGCCGAGACAAACCGCACGCTGTACTTTTTCGGGAAGTGCGAGCCGCGCAGCTTGGGGATCAGCCCCAGCCGCTCCAGAGGGCCGAACGTGTGGGGGATGAGGGACTCTCCGATGTGATACCGCGGGAACCCCGCGCCCTCGAGCGCCACGCAGCGGAACCCCGCCCGCTGGACGAACGTCGCCAGCGTCGTGCCGGCTGGCCCGCCGCCGATGACCGCCACGTCATAGGAGCCGTTTGAAGATCCGCTTTTCATGGCAAACACTTTCTCCTTCGAAGGACGGTCCCGCGCGGTTACCAGTAGCCAAGCCCCCGGTGTTCCGGGAGATAGAACGCGGGAAGCAGCCGGTCGGCTCGAACCAACCCTTCCCGCGTCAGTCGGACTTCATGCGGATCGCACACCAGCCACTCGCGCGCCGCGAACCCGCGGAGCGGCTCCGCGAACCGCTCGGCGACGTCGACCCCGAACTTCCGCCGGAAACTCTCCCTGTCGACCCGGCCCAACTTGAGCTGCAGGATGAACTCGCGCACCAGCCGCTCAGGGTCGGCCAGCACGTAGGCCCTGCTGATGGGGAGCCGGTCGCTTCGCACGGACGCCAGGTACGGCTCCAACGCGGAGTGGTTCTGGTAGTGAACGCCGGCCACGAAGGAGAATGACGAGACGCCGAGCCCGAGGAGATCGGCTCCCCGGTACTGCTCCTCCTGGAAGACGAACCGGCGGTGGCGCCTGCCCAGGGCCGCGGCGTACGCGCTGCGCAGGGCGTAGCCAGCAGCCTCCAGCCGCTCAAAGGCCCATGCAAGCCGGGCTCGCTTCACCTCCCACGAGGCAGGTCGAGGCCCTGCGTCGCCGTCGCGGAGGGAGCGGAAGAGAGGGGTATTGTGGGGGATTTCCAACGGGTAGAGGGTGACGCTGTCCGGACCCATGCGGATCACACCTTCGAGGCTGGATCGGAACGATGCGTCTGTTTCCCCGATGAGGCCCACGATCAGGTCGAGGTTCACCTCGTCGAAGCTCGCCGCTCGAACGGCCTCGTACGCGCGATCCACATCGGCCGTCAGGTGCACGCGACCGTTCATCCCAAGCACCCCGTCGTCGAGCTGCTGCACCCCCAGGCTCACGCGGTTGATGCCCGCCTCCCGGAGCAGGACCATCTTCCCGGGCGTGACGCTCCGCGGGGCGCACTCGAAGGTCGCCTCCTCGACCTCGTCCCAGGGAAACGACGATTGGACGCCGGCGATGAGCCGGTGCATCGCTTCGGGGGGCAGGAGCGATGGCGTCCCCCCGCCGAAGTAGACGAACCCCGGCCTCCGGCCCGTCAGGGCGCGTGCGCTCCGGTAGAGCTCCAGCTCCTCGATCACGCCGTCGACGTACGCCTCCATGTCCCGGCCGCTCATGCCGCCGTAGGAGAGGTAGTAGCAGTAGCCGCAGCGCCGCGCGCAGAAGGGCACGTGAACGTATATGCCGAATCCCCCTCGCGCCGCCGCGGCCCTCGGGCGACTCAGCGCCTCCTGAACGCGGGGAACGAGCTCCGCCCGCCACGCTGAGAAAGGCGGGTAGGTGGCGACGAAATAGTTCCCTTCCGCCGGCTCCGCGTCGGCCTCGGGCGCCACCCTGGGAGGTCCGGAAGACGCTACGGTCATGGTTCACCGATCTGGTGCCGAGCGAAAGGCTGGATCCTCGGACCAGCCAAGTATATAACCAGATTAACTATATGAGAGATGGGAAGGAAGAACTTTCCCGGAAGCGGAACGACATCGTGATGGTTATTCAGGAGGCAACTGGCCAAGAGGACCTCCTGAACACTTGCCCTCCCCGCGCTTCGTTGCCGTCATGTCCCGGCAAGGGAGGGCGTATGAACATCGAAACCGACGTGGACACGTTCCTGGCGGGGCAGGCGGACCGGCTGCGGGTGATCGCCGCCGCGCTACGCGGACTGGCGGGCGACATGGGCGGGGAAGGAGTGGAATCGAAGGTCCTTCACGCTTCAGCGGGTGAGCTGGAGGTCGTGGCGCGGCGGCTTAGCCCACTTGTTCCTGTGAAGCACGACTTGGCAGGGAAGATTTCGCCAAATCGCAAGCGCGGGCGGCCAGAAGTGCGAGCGCTGGGCCGTCCTTTGCGGCGTCCATGAATGGATTTCCGAGGCCAACGGCGGTGGCACCCGCATCCAGGTACGGCCGGATATGATCTAAGCCCACGCCTGTTGGAAGAAGCTCCAGGAACGGCATTGGCCCAAGAAGCCGTTTGAGGTAGGCAGGGCTGCAAAGTTCTGCGCAAGGGAAGAGCTTTACGGGACGGGAACCAGCCTTCCAGGCATCGTAGACCTCCTGAGGCGAGCAGGCCCCTGCCAGGTACAACATCTTGTGGCGCCTCGCAAAGGTAGCTACGTCCTGCGTAAAGACCGGTGAAACCAGGAATTGGGCTCCGGCCGCGGCCGCTTCCTTGGCCTGCGTGGCGGTGAGGATCGACCCGGCCCCGATGATTCCGCTCTTCAGACTCCGGAGTTCACGGATTAATTCTCCCGCCCCGGGTGTGGTCCATGTGATCTCCTGAATCAGAATGCCACCTTCGCGGCACGCGCGGGCTTTCAGAAGCACGTTCCCCGCGTCGCGCTCACGGTGGATGACCAGGAGTCGCACAGATTTGAGAATCTCGCGAATCCGCTCGGCTTTCATGGACGCCCATTATCCAATAAGGCGGATGGCGGTGAAATACGAGAATGTGAATCTTCTGACGAGCCACATTTCATTTTGCCTTGACGTCGTAGCACAGCAGGATGTTCTGGTCCCGGATGTACAATTTCCCACCAAAAACGGTCGGATGCGCGAATGCCCCTCTTTTCGTCACTCCGGGCGGCTTAAGGAGTCCTCTTTCATTATATCCCGAGGGCGTCGCCTCCACTAAAGCCATCTTTCCTTGTTGACCCCACGCGTAGAAATGTCCGTCCGCATAGGCGAGGGACCCTTGACCCACGCTTCGGGCGCCCCAGACCTCCTTGCCCGTTTTCAGCTCGACGCATTTTAGCCCTCGATGCGCCAAGCTATACACATGATTGCCTACACGGATCGCGCCGCCGTGCGAGATCGTCATCTGCCTACCGGAGTAAATCTTCTCTATAGAAAACTCGCCGTCGGCAAAGGCCACTTTGAAGCATTGACATCCGCCCTCATAGGAGGCAGACGTAAAGACAAAACCGTCATACCAGATCGGGGTGGCGGCGACGGCCGCCCGGCTCTGGCGATCGACTCGCCAGAGAAGCGTTCCCCTTGTGGAGTCGATTCCGGCCACGGCCTTCTCCGTCAACACGATATATTGGCGAACGCCTCCGATTTCGACGGCGATGAGCGAGCCGTACGCAGCCGCGTCCTTAAGGTCCTCGCTTTGCCATACGGAATCGCCCCTTTCTTTTTTCAGTGCGAGTACCGTCCCCTTGGATCCGCCCGGCGTGCAGATGAGATGATCACCATCCAAGAGTGGCGACTCGCAATAGCCCCAGTTCGACATCAACTTCCCGTCGAAGCTTCGCTTGAGATGTTTCCGCCAGCGCTCCTGGCCGCTTTCGGCGTCTACACAGACCAGTTCTCCATGCTGGCCCAAGGCGAAGACGAGCTTTCCGTCGGTGGCGGGCGTGCACCGTGGACCGGGATATCCGCCCCCTCCCCCGGGCTCTCCCACCTTGACCGACCAATGTATCTTGCCGTCTTTCACATTCAAAGCGAGCAGGACGGAGGACTCATCTACGTCACCCATGGTGAAGATATGGTCCTTGGCGAACGTGACGCTTGAGAAACCGGCGCCGATCTTAGTCGCCTTCCATGCGAGCGGCGGGCCGCCTTCCGGCCATTGCTTCAGAAGTCCTGTGTCCGGGGAATGCCCGTCTCGGTTCGGACCGCGCCACTGGTTCCACTCCGGATCCCTGTGATTCGGAGCCTGGCCCTTCAGCGCGCAGAGGAGCAAGACCCCGGCCAAACCACAAAACATCGAGCGATATCTCACCCGAGTTCCTGCAATATTCATCAATTACGCACCGCGATCCGCAGGCGTTGGGATCCATCGTTGGCTTCGGAAGCGGGGAGCACGAAGGCCAAGATAAAGCGCGGTGAGCGGGCTCCCACGGTCAAAGTAGCCGGAGAGGTGGCGTGAACGCACAGAGCCAGTCCTGCGCGTACGCTTCCACGTGGCGCGAATCGCGAGGCTCTTGGCGTTGGCACACCACTTCACGCGCTGCAGGAGCGCGGGGAAATGGCGGACTACCCGATTACCGTACGAGATCATCCGTGCCGGAGCTGCACGGTGCTCGAAGTTGAGGAGTGCTTGAGGATTGACGGGGAGTAGGTAATGGCTGGCATGTCTGACGGCAGGCCGGTCGTCGTCGTGGGGCGGCTGATGGGCGACCCGAAGCTGCGACGGAGCGATCCTGGAGCCCCAGGCGTACTTTCATTACGCACCGCATCCGTCGAATCTCCTCGTCAGGGATTCCCTCCCTCCACGCGGGCATCGGTTTGGCCCTCCTGGTTGTCGCTGGCTAACTGGGATTGGGTGAATGCGCCGGCGGACGACCCGGACGGCGCGGCGGCTCCGTCGCCGCCGGTTCCGCATCCGTCGCTGGCGTCATTTTGCCCGTCTTAGGGGGCTTTAACGAGGGTTTCCGGCTTCGGCTGCGGAAGAGCCTCTTGGTCATCCGGACCAGGGCCTGCATCCGGCGATGCTCCTCCCTCAGCACCTCGGTCTGGGCGGCCAGCTGGTTCGCCTCCGCCGCCGGATCCTTCGAGCGGCGCGCCCGTACGGCCGGCATCGAGGCGGCCGACAGCATCCCCGAAATCAGCCGCTCCTCCAGCTTGTAATAGCTCAAAGGCTTCAGGCCCGTTTCCCGGCAGGCTTCCGAGATCGACTTTTCCCCCGAGAGTACCTGAAGCACCAGCGCCACCTTCGCCTTGGCCTCCTCCTGGGAGACCGGCAGGCGGTCCAACGGGTTGACCCTTCTTCTCATCGCCGCCCTCCTTGAAAGTGGGATCGTCATGAAGCTCTCGACCGCCCAAATACACTTTGAAGCGGCCGTCCTCCTTCATCACTTCGAGTTTGTTTTCCCCCAGCGCGGATTCGCCTACCACGTGGCGGTGCGACGTCGGCGAGAGGGCCAGGGACTTCTCGTTCTTCTGGATGTTGCGTTCGATTTCGGCCCGGGCGACTTGGGCGAATTCGAAGTACCGCTCGGCGGGCGTGGCCCGATCGATGCCTTCGTGGGACGTTGGAAGTTGTAATAATTCACCCAATGGCGGATTCGCCCGCGGGTTTCCTCCAGCGATCCGGTCAGCGCGTGCTTGAGAAACTCGCGTTTGAAATGGCCCCAGCAGGCTTCGATCTTTCCGAGCGTCTGCGGGTGGTGCGGTCTGGACGTAATGTGACGGATGCCTTCGCGGCGCAGGAAGCGTTCGAATTCGGTCGGTCAAGTCAATGAGGCCGACGTGGCGGCCTCTTGGGCCTGCCAAAGTGTAACCAGGACTACCACGCCTCCATTCGGCACTTCCTCTCCCCGCATTCCGTTGCCGTCATGGTCCGACCGGAGGGCACAAATGGAAATCGAGACAGACGTCGATACGTTTCTGGCGGGGGAGGCGGACCGGGTGCGGGTCGTGGCGTTTGCGCTTCGGGGAATGGCGGGCGACGCAGGCGGGGCAGGCGCGGAATCGAAGGCCCTCCACGCTTCGGCTGGCGAGCTGGATGGCGTCGCGCGGAAGCTCGATGCCGTCCGCGAACGCCTGTGCCGGAGCTGCAAGGTGCTTGAGGTCGAGGAGGACTTGAGGATTGGTGGGAAGTAGGGGACGGCGACTTCGCGAGGCGGATCAATAAGTTGGAATCGAGATTTCGTGAACCTTTTCGTTCCGGTCCGGTTAAAGGGAGATGATGAACGCACAGTGGCTGTTATTGACCACGTCCGTCATTTCGCCCCTCGGGCGGGGGGACACGTGAACGTCTAATGCGTTCGCGTCGTCCGGCCGCCCCGGGAAATGTGCCCGGGGCTTTTTTTTGGCTTCAACACGGGAGTTGGTTCCATGTATCTGCAGAGTGAACGCCTCTACTTGCGGCCACCGGATAAAGATCACGTGGAGTGGCTCTTACGATGGCTGAATGATCCAGAAGTCTTTCAGTACCTCTTGCGCAGCCGGCCCTTGGGCCGGGCGGAGGAGGAGGAATGGTTAGCCGGTTTGCATAAGCGTTCGGAAGATATGGTTTTCGTCATCGAGGTGAAGGAGGGAATTCCTGGCGAAGCACCAGGCGCAATTGAACGCCAGCCAATCGGGATTTGCGGCCTGCACCGAATGAGTTCCTCCAACCGCAGCGCCGAGTTGGGGATCTGTATCGGTGAAAAGGCGTACTGGAATCGGGGTTTCGGTCGCGAGGCTATGGGATTGCTCTGCGGCTATGGATTCGAGATCCTCAACCTCAATCGGATCGGATTAAGCGTATTCGAATACAATGAACGCGGCCGGCGATGTTATGAAAAGGTAGGATTCCGCATGGAAGGCCGCCGACGGCAGGCCAAATACTGGAGAGGGCGCTACTGGGATGCGCTGGAAATGGGACTGTTGGCATCCGAATGGGTCGATCGGCATCCTCTCGAGTTGCCTCAAGTGCTTCACCTTTGCCAAGTCGACTGAGCTGTGGCGGCCGCTGCGGACTGGACACGTTCCTGGTGGGGGAGGCGGACCGCCTGTGGGTCGCGGCGTTCGTGCTGCGCGGGCTGGCGACGCGACGGGGGAATCGATGGAGGTGGAGGTGCTTCACGGCGTGGCCGTGGAGCTGGAAGCCGTGGCGCGGGGAGTCGATGCCGTCTTGCGGCGTGGCGGTTCTGGAGGAGCGCCGTTTCTCAAGATGAGAAGCTGGCGATCGTGCGGCATGGCCACCGCCGCGGACGTCATCATTCATCACCTCGCATTCTACTCGTGATGAATCTGAGGCTCCGCCGGCATTCCTGCCGAATCTTCGGATCCTTCGTGGTGGTCAATAGATTCTGAAGGGCGGGTATCACGCTGTTCGCTTGTGGCAAGCCGATTGCCCCCAGTATCCCAGCCGCAGCTCTCACCTTCCTTGGATCGGAGTCGCGAAGGCAGCCAACCAGAAAGTTGGCCGCGTTTGGATCAGCCGTCGCTCCTAAACCTATGATGGCGCCCAAGGCGATTCGCGGGTTCGAAGAATTGGCCAGCCGCATCAACTTGGTGCGGCAGTTCACGTCTTGGCGCGCCAGCAACTTATGATTTCCCCCCTCCAGCAATAGGGTGAGGACTTTTTCGTCTTCGGTAGAGATGAGCGCCTGCGTCAAGAAATCTTGAACGTGCACCGATTGAGTTCGATGCATCAAAGCGTTGATCGCCAAAGCGCGAATATCGGAAAAGGGCTATTTACTTGACTCAACTAGGCCCTACATGTTGGGGGGTAGCGGGGTAATGAGCTTGGCGAACGGCGTGGGCTGAACGGCCGCAGCCTGCTCCATCAATCTGAAGAAAAGCTTG
>JACQVR010000096.1 GCA_016209705.1 Planctomycetota bacterium | reverse complement strand
GATCTGGAGATCGTGGAGATCGGGAGATGAGCTGAGGAGTTCTGTTCATCTTTCATCTTCTATCGCCACATCTCCTCCCATCGCCACATCTCCAAGAATTCTTCTTGGTCTCCCGGCTCCTTCGCGGTGAAAATCGAGCCATGGCGGAAGTGACCCGAACCCAGGTCCGCGCTGAACCCGCGGCCGGCGGGCCGATCCTGAAACCGGATCTTCCGGATCCTTGCCTGTGCGTGAACTTCGGAGCGACCGGCGACCTCTCCCGCCGGATGCTGGTTCCGGCGCTCTACGCGTTGTGGCGCCAGCGCGCGCTGCCGCCGCCGTTCACCGTCATCGGATTCAGCCGCTCCGCCGAATCGGACGGGGCGTTGCGCGATGCGCTGCGGAGCTCTACCAAGCAATTCGCGCCGGCCGGTTCCTTCGATGACAAGTCCTGGGAGGAGTTCGAGCAACGAATCTTCACGTCGCGGGGGGACGTGAACGATCCGGCTTCATATCGGGCGCTTCAGGCGCGGATGACGCAGATCGAGCGCGAGCGCGGCACGCAGGGAAATCGCCTGTTTTACCTGGCGGTTCCCCCTTCGTCATTCCCCGGAATCCTGCGTGGCGTCCATCAGCACCGCCTGCTCCATCCGCCCGGAGCGGGCCCGTGGTCGCGCGTCGTGATCGAAAAGCCGTTCGGGCGCGATCTGAAATCGGCGCGCGTGCTCAACCGGCTGGCGGCCGAGACGGTCGGGGAGAAGGCCGTGTACCGGATCGACCACTTCCTCGGCAAGGAGACGGTCCAGAACCTGCTCGTGCTCCGCTTCGCCAACTCGCTCTTCGAGCCGGTGTGGAACCGCAAGCACCTCGACCACGTCCAGATCACCGTGGCGGAAGACATCGGGATCGAGAACCGCGCCCGCTTTTACGACGAGACCGGCGTACTGAGGGACATGGTCCAGAATCACCTGCTTCAACTTCTGGCTTTGGTCGCCATGGAGCCGCCCGTCTCGTTCACCGGGGACGACATCCGCGACGGGAAGGTCCGATGCCTGCGTTCCTTGCGTCCGGGGCCGGAGATGGTCTGCGGGCAGTATCGCGGCTATCGCGGGGAGGAAGGCGTGGCGCCCGATTCGCGGACGCCGACGTACGCGGCCCTGCGCGTGATGATCGACAATTGGCGCTGGCAGGGCGTTCCGTTTTATCTGCGCACCGGGAAGCGCCTGGCGCGCAAGACGACGGAGATCGTGCTCCAGTTCCAGTCGATTCCGTTCTGCCTTTTCGGGCGGGAGGACGTGTGCCGGCGGATCGAACCCAACACGCTGGCGATCCGCATCCAGCCGGACGAGGGAATCAGCCTGCGGTTCGCGGCGAAGGCGCCGGGCGAGGAGCTTGAAATCGGAAGCGTGCGCATGGACTTCAGTTACGAGGAAGGATTCCGCCGCCCGATGGTCTCCGCGTACGAGCGCCTCCTGTTGGACTGCATGAGGGGTGACCAGAGCCTGTTCCTGCGCGCCGACGCCGTGGAGCATTCCTGGGAATTCATGGGGCCCCCGCTGGAAGCGGCTGAAGCGGATCCCGAAGGGCCGAAAATCTACGAGCCGGGGTCGACGGGCCCGCGGGAGGCCGCTTTATTGCTCTCGAAGGACGGACGCCGTTGGACGGACCTTGGGAAGTAGTTATCAGTGGTCAGTTTTCAGTCATCTGAAAGCTGACCACTGATAACTGACAACTGAGAACTGTAAATGACCGACGCGCGAGCCGCGCTGGGAATCGCCGGACTGGGAGTGATGGGCCGCAACCTGGCCTTGAACTTCGAGGAGCATGGGTTGTCCGTGGCGGTCTGGAACCGGACCGCGGAACGGACCGACCAGTTCCTGCTCCAGCATCCGGGGCGGCGGTTCGTCCGAACGGAGACGCTCGATGCGCTCGTCGCCGCGCTCGAGCGGCCGCGGAAGATCCTTCTCATGGTCTCCTCGGGGGACGCCATCGACGATCTGATCGCGGGCTTGCGGCCGCTCCTGGAGCCGGGAGACATCCTCATCGATGGAGGGAATTCCCACTACGAGATGACGCGCCGCCGGGCGGCCGAACTCGCGGAGCAGGGGCTGTGCTTTTACGGCCTGGGAATATCCGGCGGCGAGGAAGGAGCGCGGAAGGGGCCATCGTTGATGGCTGGAGGCGACGCGGAGCGCTTCGGCCTCATCCGCACGGAGCTGGAGGCGATCGCGGCCAAGACGGCGCACGGCCCGTGCGTGGCGCTCCTCGGTCCCGACGGGGCGGGACATTTCGTGAAGATGGCGCACAACGGGATCGAGTACGCCGATCTCCAGCTTGTGGCGGAGGCCTATGACCTGTTGAGGCGGCGCGTGGGAATGGAAGTGGAGGAACTGGCCCGGTTGTTCGGCGCGTGGAATCGGGGTCCGCTCGAATCGTTCGTACTGGAAATCACCGCGAAGATCCTGAACGTGCGGGATCCGGACACGGGGCGGCCGCTGATCGATCTCGTCCTCGATCGGGCGGAGCAGAAAGGGACCGGCCGGTGGGCGGTCGAGGCGGCGTTCGAGTTGGGCGTGCCGGCGCCGACCGTCGCCGCGGCGGTCGACGCGCGAATGCTTTCCTCCCTGAAGGAGGAGCGGGTCGCGGCCTCCCGCTGCCTGCGCGGCCCCGCTCCGGATCCTTCGGCCGCGGAATATCTTCCCCCCGCCGTGCACGACGCGCTGATCGCGGCCCGCCTGTGCGTGTATGCCCAGGGATTCGCCTTGATTCGCGCCGCCTCGCGGGAGTTCCAATGGAACGTCGACTTGGCCGAGGTGGCGCGGATCTGGAGCGGCGGTTCGATCGTGCGTTCGGGCTTGCTGGAGGTGCTGCGGCAATCGATCCTTCCCAAGCAGGACGTCGCCAACGCGCTGATCGATGATCCGCTCGGCGGCCTCGTGCAGGAGCATCAAGGCGCGCTGCGCAAGGTCGTGGCCGCCGCCGCGCAGGCGGGCATTCCGGTTCCCGCCTTCGCGTCGGCGCTGGCGTACTTCGACGCCTATCGGACGGCGGAGCTTCCGCAGAATCTGACGCAGGCGCAGCGGGACGCGTTCGGAGCCCATACGTACGTGCGCAAGGATCAGCCGGGGCGAGGGCCGACGCATACCGACTGGTTGCGGTGACGAAGTCGATAGGAGATAGCAAGATGCAGGGAGATGGGGAGATGCGGATATGGATTTTATCTGCCTATCTCCGGATATCTGCTCATCTCCTTGGACAGCGGATATCGGACATCGAACTTTGAGGCCTCGTCATGTTTCGACGCATCCTCGTCGCTCTGGACGGAACCCCCGCCGCGGAGCGCGTGTTGCCGGCGTTGCGCCTGCTGGCGGGGCGGGGAGCGACGCTTCATCTGCTGCACGTGCTGCGGCCGTTGCCGATGCCGTCGTCCAATCCCCCGCGCCGGGTGGTGGAACTGCTCGACCGCGCGGAAGCGTATCTGGCCGGCATCCGCGCGCCCTGGCCGGGCGCCCGCGTCCGGCGGCTCGTCCGGCCGGGCGATCCCGAGCGCGTCATTCTGGAGGCGGCCGAGGAAACCCGCGCCGATCTGATCGCGATGGGGCATCGCGATCGAAAGGGGCTGACGCGATTTCTTCACGCTTCCAGCGTTTCCAAGCCGGTGCTGCGCGGCAGCTCCGTTCCCGTCTTCCTGACCCGGACCAAAGCGGCGCGCCGGTTGCGAATCGTCCTGGTGCCGCTGGATGGAACGAAGGACTCGCTGCGCGTGCTGAAGAAGGTGAGGCCGCTCCTGTCGGAAACCCGCAGCGAGCTGGTCCTGATGCGTGTGGTTCCGGAAATCCTGCCGGCGGTGCATGCGGGCGGGGGACTGGCGATGGCGCCGATGCCGCCGCTTTATGCGGAGCCGGGCCCGTGGCTGGATCGCGTGGGCCGGCGGCTGCGCGGCCGCGGATGGAGGGTGACGTGGGAAGACGCGCGTGGAGATGCCGTCACGGAAATCCTGCGCCAGGCGCGGAGGCGCCGGGCGGACCTCATCGCCATGGGCACGCACGGGCGGCGCGGCTTGGCGAGGCTCCTTCAGGGAAGCGTGGCGGAAGGGGTGGCGCGTCGCGCGGATCGCCCGCTTCTCATTTTTCCCGTCGGCGCGAAGAAATAGGGACGGCGCGGCGAACGTTCAACCTTTATGGTTCGTACTCATAGTTAATGTGTGAGGGACATCCTATGAAGCTCCGGGCGCTGGTTCTGATGCTGTTCGTGTCGGTGTTTTTGTGGTCCATCGGGATGGGCGCGGGTTCGATGCCACCCGCCACGCCGCTGCTTTGGATTCAGGAAGAGGATCTGGACGAAGATCCGCAGGAGCCCGAAGAACAGATTCTGGAATTCACGCTCAAGGTCGGCAAGCGGCCGAACAACGTCTACAACATGCCCGGATTCAAGCCGCGCGATCCGCTCACGTTGGAGGAGCGGTTCGCGGCGGCCGACGCGTTGCGCGGGGCCCTGTCCAAGGGACTCGCGTATCTCCTGGATCAACAGCGGGAAAACGGTTCGTGGAAGTTCGATTCGAGAGGCGAAAACAGCCAACTTCGCAAAGGCGACGACACGAAGGCGGCGCGCAATTTCGTGGGAACCGCCAGGGACAGCACGAACCCGGTCGTCCTGACGAGCTTGTCCTGCATGGCCCTGCGCGCGCATCAGGATCTGGCGCCCGAGCGGATCGGCGCGGCGGTCGAGAAAGGGTTGAGGTACGTGATCGAGAAAGCGCCCGGCCATCGGAAATCGCAATACGGCATATGGACGTGGTCCTACTCGCTCGAATTCCTCGTCCAGGAGTACCACCGCAGCCGGGACGAGGCGCTGAAGGCGGAGATCCGCGAGGCGGCCCAGCAAGTGGCCGAGCGGTTGATCAAGAATCAGCACGACGGGATGGTGGATGCGAGGGAGGAGCGGTTCGACGAGAAACCGCCGGCGCAACGGAAGCCGGATGCGGAGGAGGAAGGGAAGGACGCGTCGAAGCGCGTTTCAAAGGGAGGCCTGATCGGCATCACGCCTTCCGATCAGGATGAAATCGGAAAGGAGGGGGTGCTCATTCAGTCGGTCCAGCCGCGGGGGCCGGCGGCCAAGGCGGGCCTGAAGAACGGCGACCGGATTCTCCAGATCGGGGGCATCAAGATCGAGAGCGTCGGGCATCTCTATGAGGTGGCCGACTCGCTGGAGCCCAAGTCGGAAGTCAAGATCAAGGTCTTGCGCGTCAAGAACGCTCCCAAGCCCAAGAAAGTGGAGGAGGACAAGGATAAGGATAAGGAGAAAGACAAGGACAAGGACAAGGATGAAGAGGAGCCGTCCAAGCAGCGTCCGCGCCGGCCGGCCCGGTCGCGCGGGCTTCCCAAGGACGGCGGATGGTCCTACTACCAGATGGGCGCGGTGAGCTTCGGGACGGCGACCGCGGTCTTGGCGCTGTACGACGCCAAGGAGGTCGGCGTCCAGTTCTCGGAGGACGCGCTCTCGCGCGCGGTCCAGTTCCTGGAGTGGTGCCGCCTGTACAAGGAAGGGAGCGACGAGTACGGGTACGCGTATCACGCCGGAGCGACGAAGGGGCCGATCGGCGACGTGCGCGCCTCGATCGGCCGGCTGGGCGTGTGCGAGCTGGCGCTCCTGCGCGCCGGCAAGCGCGATGAAGGCGATCTGTCGTGGGCGCTGGACATGTTCGCGCGGCGGCGGGGCGAGCTGGACAAGGTGCGCGGGTATCCCGGCAACCACTTCACGCGCAGCTACATGAACGCCGCTTATTACTACTTGTACGGCCACTACAACACGGCGCGGGCGTGCAATTACCTGAAGCGCGATCCGCAGCAGGCCCGCCGGGTGGCGACGCTGATCCAGGAGGCGCTCCTGAAGATCCAGTACGAGGAAGGCACCTGGACCGACCACGAGGCGTGGGGCCAGCTCTACGGCACGGCGATGGCGCTGATGGCGCTGGGCGAGATCAAGTGGCTCACGCCCGAGGCGTACTGGAGCCCGATCGCATCGCTGGAGTCGCCGGGGGATCGTCCGCGGGAGGAGTTCTAAACGGCGCGGTTGCGACGGGTAGTTCGGGGTTTGAAGTGAGCCCGCCGTACAAAGTGCCTTCCGCTTTGGCGACGGGAGCGCAAGGGAAGGTGGGAAACGCGATTGTGGTCATCGCACGTCCACATATGTGTCAAGCTAAGGAGCGCGCGCCAATCTCCACGCCCTCCGCACCCCGAGAGTATATTCATAACCAATTGCCTAACAAGGTATTACATCGCAGTTACGGTTTCGGTTGCCCGAAGTCGGGTGCGGCCGGCACCTCTATGGTCAGTTTGCCAAGCTTCTCCCCGAATTGCCCTAGAAAGGGGGAATCGGGTGTTCCGCAACCCCTTGGCGCTGAAGGCCCTCTCCTTAACTTGACATGCATGCGCACGTCCACATCGATTGCTGCCGTGAAGAGCATCTCGCGGTCGCGCAGCGCGGATTCCAAGAGCACCGACGCGGATTGCTTGGCGGTCTTCTTCACCGGCGAGCGGCCGTCGACCGTGACGGAGATGGGGCGGTCAAGATCCAGCATCGAGTCGTGCAAGTAGATGCGGAATTTCTTCACAAATTTTGTCGTGACGCGAATCGCGTTCGACTCGCGGTCGATCTCCGCGCGGATCTCGACCTGCTGCAAGAAGGCCAGGCGTTCCTCGATGAGCTTGCGCTCGTCGGTCAGGTACCGCCGCCGGAAGCGCTCCTGCGCTTCCTTCGCAAAGCGCGTGATCTCGATCCAATAGGCGCGAGGAACGATCCCTGCCCGCCCATCGAGACGCCGTCCAGGTAGATCTGATTCAGGTCGATCGGATATTTTTCGATCACGTCCCGAAGCGGTCCGAGCGCATTGCCGTAGCCCATCCGCGAGCGGCCCCATGAGCCCCGGCCTTGCGCCGCGTGAGGCAGGAGGAAAAAGAAGCCGCCGTCTTTCTTGACCTCGTCGATCCACACGCTTTGGTACGGTTCCGGATTGGCCTGTCCGCCCTGGCCGTGCAACGTCATGATGAGCGGATAGCGTTTGGCCGGGTCGTACTCCGGAACATGAAGGAAGTACTCCACCTGGACCTCGGCGGCGTACGGGTTCGGCGCCTTGCCTTTCACGAAACCCGAGGGAAGGCGCTCGAAGACGCGCGAGGCGCGGATCGCCCGCTCGATGTCGGTCAAAGGATGTTTGGCGATCTGTCCCGCCAGCTCCGCCCGGGCGGACGGTTCGGCGAAATACCGGCGAGCCAGCACGTCTAGATCCTGCGCAGACGACGCCTGATAAGCGACCAGGCTCGCGAGGAGATCGATCAGCGTATAATATGGTGACGTATTATCCGGCGCCTATTTCTTCAACGACGACCGGCGCGCGCTCGAAATCCGTGGCCGCCATCAAGGCTTGGTTTCCGTCCAATGCAGCCACGGATTCCGAGTATACCTCACACCGTCAGCGACATTAACATCGCGTGTTACAAAAAGTTTTCAAAATTATTTGTAACTATGTGTTGAGGTACGACCCGCCGTTCACGTGCACGATCTGGGCGGTGATGTAGGACGCCCGGGGCGAGACCAGGAACAGCGCGAGTCCGGCGATGTCTTCCGGCTGGCCCACCCGCCGCAGCAGCGTCTCCCCTTCGACTTCGGCGCGCTTCACCGCGGCCGCCAGGTGCGGCGCGGTCATCGATGTCTCGACCCATCCGGGCGCGATCGCGTTGGCGCGGACGCCGAACGGCGCCAGTTCGCGGGCCAGCGAGATCGTCATCGCGTTCATCGCGCCCTTCGACATGGCGTAGTGCGCCGCCTGGGGTTCTCCCCGCTCGCCGGACCGGGAAGAGATGTTCAGAAGTACGCCTTTGCGGCGCTCCTTCATGGCGGGCGCCACGAGGTGGCAGAGCAGAAACGCCGCGTCCAGATTCACGCGCATGAGCCGCCGGTAGCGCTCGAGCGCGCCGGACCCATCGATGGGAACGTCTTCGTAGACCCCGGCGTTGTTGACCAGGATGGTCACGGGTCCCATGGCTCCGACCACGCCTTCGTGCAGCCTGCGGACCTGCGCCTCGTCCTCCAGATCGGCCGCGAAGGCCGCCGCGCCCGGGAGCGCCCGGACGACTTCCTGCGCTTCGCGCTCCGCCGCCCGATAGTGCACGGCGACCCTCGCCCCCGCTTCTCCCAGCGCAAGCGCGATGGCGCGCCCGATGCCGCGGGAGCCGCCGGTCACCAGAGCGATCTCACCGGATAGGTCGATGTTCATGTCCCATGTCCCATGTCCCACGTCCGGAGTCTCATACCTCGCAGCCCGCAGGGACGCGGTTCTTCAAATGTTAACCGTCCCACCAGCGCGAATCGAGAAACCGATAGGAGCGGCGGTTGGCGATCAGGTGCGCCTCGATCGAAGCGAGCGCCCGCTCTTCGCGCAGACCGTTGGCCGCGAGCGTCCGGCCCGTGTCGACGAGGTCCACGATCACATCGCTCAGGCCGAGGGCGGGCGCCAATTCGACGGACGACGTGACGCGGATGACGCGAGGGATGAATCCCGCCGCGCCCAGAAGCTGTCGCGTCAGGCGCGGATACTTGGTGGCGACGCGAAGGGGACTGGCGCCATGCCAATCCTTGTCCACGGGCGCGGCCAGGGAGAGCCGGCAGGCGCCGAACCCCAGCGCGCGCAAGTCATAGACATCGGATTGGTCTTCCTCCAACGTGTCGGATCCGACGATACCGAGATCCGCCGCCCCGTTCTGTACGAACGTCGGAACGTCGGCGGGCTTCAGGAGCAGCGCTTCCCAGCCGTTTCCCAGCGGCAGCCGCAGCGCTCGGTCCGCCTCGGGCGCGCGCGCCGCGAATCCGCGGCGGGCGAGCCAGTCCAGCGCCGGTTCGAGAATCCTTCCTTTGGTCAATGCGATTCGGGGCATCACCCTACCTCCTGAAGCAGCCGGCTGAGATGGACCGCGAATCCGCAGGCGTTCATCGCGGATCCCAGCGCGGGATACAGCCCGTCATACCGTCCCCCCGACAGGACCGCCCGCGGATGGCGGGGAGAAAATGCTTTGATCGTCAGCCCCGAGTAGTAGCTCCAATGACGCACGTCGGTCGGGTCCAGCCGGATCGCCAGCGCGGGAAACGTCGCGCGAAGGGATTCTCCCAGAGAGCGCAGCGAATCCCAGGTCTCCTCCAGGCACGCCGCCCGCAGCTCCGGCCGCAGCGCATCGACCTCGGGCGATCGCCCGCCGACATGAATCAGTTTCGCGAGCAGATCGGACTCCGCCGTCCGGCCGTAGCGCTCCGCCAACTCCGCCAGCGAGGAAACGCTTTTGCGATCCAGTGCGCGTTCGAGCGCCTTGCGGGCGTCCGCGGGCCACGCCATCCGATCCAAGAGAGGGCCCACCATCGCCCCGTGCCCCAGCTCGAGGACCGAGCCTTCCAGATTCAGCGCCATGAGACTCTCGGCGGCCAGCCGGGCCACTTCGTCGTCCCCGTCCGGTTCCGCGGATATCCGCTCGCAGCCCATCTGGTAGGACTCGATCTCTTCGACCGAATCCGCGCGGGGAGCGCGCACGACCGTGCCGCGGTACCACAGCCGCTGAACGCCGGAGCATCCGTTGCCCCGGCGCGTCGCCATCCACGCGACGGCCGCCGTGAAGTCGGACCGGACGGCGAAGTCCTCGCGGCCGGCGGCCGCGTGAAGCGTTCGGGACCGCAGCGCTTCAGGCGATATCTTCTCCACCGCGGCGTCGGGGAGAAGCAGAGGAGCGAGCACTTCCTGAAATCCCCGCTCCCGCCAAACGGACCGTAGCACCTCCTCCAAGCGCCTCAGGCGCGCGGTCGACTCGATCCAGAGCCCCGGACTCGGTTCCAACATCGGTCTCATGAGCGGCGCTCCATTCTCCGATCCAACTCGCCCAGCACGTCCGCCAGAGCGACGCCTCGATCGGCCCAAAGGACGAGAAGGTGATAAAGGACGTCCGCGGATTCGGCGATGAGCCGCGAGCGGTCGCCGTCCACCGCGGCCAGCACGGTTTCAATCGCCTCTTCGCCCACTTTCTTGGCGATGCGATGCGTGCCTTCGGCGGTCAACTTCGCCGTGTACGATCCCTCGGGTCGTTCGCTCCGGCGGGAGGCGATCACGCGTTCGAGTCGTCCCAGCGTTCCCATGGCGCTCTCCGAAAAGCAGGACGTCGCGCCCGTGTGGCACGTCGGCCCGGCCGGCTCCGCCTGCACGAGGAGCGCGTCAGCGTCGCAGTCCGCCCACATGGAGACCACGCGGTGCGTGTGGCCCGACGTCTCGCCCTTGCGCCACAACGCGCGCCTCGACCGGGAATAGAAATGCAAGTCGCCCGTGTCCCGTGTTTTTTCGTACGCTTCGCGGTTCATGTAGCCCAGCATGCGCACGTCGCCGGTGCGCGCGTCCTGGACGATCGCCGGAATCAGCTCCTGGGCCTCGAAGTCGGGATTCATAGGCGTACCTCCTGCCCCCTTTGCGCGAGGGCGCGTTTCAGTTGACCGACAGACATGAGCGCTTCGTGGAAGATCGAAGCCGCCAGGGCGGCGTCCGCCCCGGCTTCCAGAACGTCGTGGATGTCTTCCGCGCCGCCGGCGCCGCCCGAAGCGATCACGGGAAGTCCGCTGGCCGCGGCCAGCAGCCGGTAGAGTTCGAGGTCGTAGCCCGATCGAGTTCCGTCGGCGTCCATCGAGGTGACGAGCAGTTCGCCCGCGCCGAGGCGTTCCGCGCGCGCGCACCATTCGAGGGCGTCGCGATCGGCCGGATAGGTCCCCGCGTGCGTGACGACGTCCCAGCCGCCGGGCCGGCGCCGGACATCGACCGCCAGCACGACGCATTGCGCGCCGAATCGGGAGGCCGCTTCCGAAAGCAACTCAGGCCGCTGGACCGCCGCCGTGTTGATCGCCACTTTGTCGGCGCCCGCCAGGAGCAGATCGCGCGCGTCTTCGATGCGGCGGACGCCGCCTCCCGCAGTGACCGGCAGGAAGACGCGCTCCGCCACGCGCTCCAGGATGTCGAGGAGCGGCCGGCGGCCGCGGATCGTGGCGGCGATGTCCAGAAAGACCAGCTCGTCCGCTCCCTCCGCGTCGTATCGTTCGGCGAGCGCGACGGGATCGCCCACCCGGCGCAGTCGGTCGAACCGCACGCCCTTGACGACGCCGTCTTCGTTCACATCCAAGCAGGGAATGATGCGCTTCACGTTCTCAACTCCAATAGCTCTCGCGGGTCGATCCGACCTTCATACAGCGCCTTGCCTACGACGGCTCCGGATACGCGAGGAAGAGCGGCGAGCCGGCGCAGATCGCCAAGCGACGCGATTCCTCCCGAGGCGATCAAAGAGACGTCGGATTGCACGCGATACAGGTCCACGTTGGGTCCTTGAAGCAGGCCGTCCCGGTCGATGTCGGTGACGAGCGCCTCCTTGAATCCCATGTCCGCGGCCCTTCGCAGCGCCTCTTGCGGCGATGTTTCCGTGCGCTGCCGCCAGCCTTGTACGCGCACGTCTCCGTCGCGCACGTCGATCGCCGCGACGACGCGATCCAGCCCCAGGTTCACGATCATTCGCTCGCATTCCCGCGGATTCGCGGCCAGTAGGCTTCCCACCACCACACGCCGGGCGCCCGCGTCGATGAGCCGCTGCGCCGCCTCGAGCGATCGAATCCCTCCGGCCGCCTGGATGAACACGTCCTTCGCGGACCCCCTCAGGAATTCGAGCAAGCAGGAGGGCCTGCCGAACGCGGCATCCAGGTCTACGACATGGAAGTTCCGCAAGCCCTGGGCGGTCCACCGCTCGAAGGCTTCGAGGGCGCTTCCATACTCGACGGCGGTTCGCTCCTGTCCACGCTCCAGCCGGACACAGCGGCTACCCAGGATGTCGATCGCGGCCCAGATGATCATGACCCGTCTCCCAGCAACGTCCGCAGGTACGCGAGGCCCGGCCCCTGCGATTTCTCGGGATGGAACTGGACTCCCGCGACATTTCCGGCGCGTACGACCGCCGGCCATTCCTCGCCATACCGGGCCCAGCCCGAGACAATCGACGGATCCGCCGGCTCCGCCACGTAGGAATGGGCGAAGTACGCCCAGGGAAGCGCGTCGACTCCTCGGAGTCTGGCCCATCCGATGTGCGGGACCTTTCTCGCGTTCAAGCGGCGCACCCGTCCCTTCAGGATTCCCAATCCCTCGGCGCCCGGCGACTCCTCGGAGCTCTCGAAGAGAAGTTGCATACCCAGGCAGATTCCCACGAGACGCGCGCCGGAAGCGGCGGCGGATCGCAACCACTCGTGCCAGCCGTTGAGTTGCAGGCTCTCCGCCGCGTGGCCGAACGCGCCCACGCCGGGGAGAATCAGAGTCGATGCAGCCGAAGGGGGCGCCTGTCGAACCTCCGATTCCCATCCCAGGCGGCGCAGCGCGTTCTGAAGGGAACGGAGGTTGCTGGTGCCTGAATCCACGATGGTGATCATCGGAGCGTTCCCTTCGTGCTGGCGATCGTTCGTTCCGAGGGTCGCAGCGCCTGGGCCATCGCGATGCCCAGCGCCTTGAACGCGGATTCCAGCATGTGATGTCCGTTTTCGCCCTGGAGGATGTCGATGTGGAGCGTGAGCCGGGCGGACATAGCGAACGATCGGAAAAAATGCGGCGCCATTTCTCCCGGCAGCGCGCCGATCGTCGCCGGCAACGGCGGACTCCGGAACGCGCAGAAAGGACGGCGCGCCAGATCCACGACCGCCCGCGCGAGCGATTCTTCGAGAGCGATGTAGGTCCAGCCGAACCGCGCGAGTCCCGATCGGTCGCCCAAGCACGCGTCCACCGCTTCGCCCAGCGCCAGGGCGGTGTCTTCCACCGTGTGGTGCGTGTCGATGTGCAGGTCTCCCTGCGTGGTGAGCGTCAAATCGAATCCCCCGTGAAAGGCCCATTGATGGAGCATGTGGTCGAGGAATCCGATGCCGGTGGAGACGGCGATGCGGCCCGTTCCGGCGGGCGCCCAGATCACTTCCACCCGAGTCTCCTTCGTTTCGCGGATCATGAGAGGCTCCTCAAAATATCGCGTACCGCGGGCTGGACGGCGATCGCGCCTTCATGGCGGAAGCGCGCCGCCCGTTCGCTTTCCGCAGGCGCGATCCCGGCGAAGGCGGCGCCGGCGTTGCGGGCGCATTGCAAATCGTCGATGGAATCGCCGAAATACAGTAGCCGCCGCGCGCCGAGGCATGAGGCCAGGACGAGCAACCCGTCCGGCCTGGGCTTGCGATACCGCTCCTCGGAATCGCACACGATCCGGTCCGGCGGCAGATCCAACCGCAAGAGCTCGAGAGCGAGGAGCGCTTCCCCCGGCGTGCGCCCCGTCAGGATGCCGAACGGGACCGCGAGCGAGTGGAGCTCCTCGCGCGTGATCAACGCGACCTCGCTTTCATAAAGTCCGCGCGGCTCGGTCGCGTCTACGCCGTATACCTCCGGAGCTCGCGGTCCGGCGTACAGGCGCTGGAATCGAGGAACGACGGCGGCGCGGGTCCGCGTCCAGGACTCCTCGCCGGTGCGGCGCATGACGGCGCGGGGTCCCCCGCCGTCGGCTCGAAACGCCCGGCAGGCCTCGTTCCATCCCGCGGGTCCCGTGGGCGGGCCCAGGAGGGCGAGCGCGGTGGCGGCGTCCCAGTCGTTGTTGAACCCGCCGCACAGGCGCAGCGCCTCCACGTGCGCGGGCGTCCATCCGTCGCCGAGGCCGTGCGGCGTCGCCGCGCGAAGCACGCCCTCCGTGAAGGAGCGCCGCGTGTCGAGCAGGACCCCGTCCACGTCGAAGACGATGGCGTCGAAATTCATGAAACGACCTCGCGCAGCGCGGCGAGCACTGCGTCGTTTTCCTCCGGCGTTCCCACGGTGATGCGCACGCACCCCTTCAGGCCGGGCAGATCGGAGATGTCGCGGACGAGGATGCCGCGCTCCAGGAGCGCGCCCGCGACGCCGGCGGTGACGCGGATCAGGATGAAATTGGCGTGCGAGGGATAGGCGATCACGCCCGGCAGCGAGGCGAGCTCGGCATAAAGGCGTTCTCGTTCCGACACGATTTTCCGGATCCGTTGTTCGAAGAGGGGCGCGTGCCGCAGCGCCAGGAGTCCCAGTCTGGCCGTGATCGAGTTCATCCGGAAGGGGAGGAGCGCCTTGCGGATCTGCGGCGTTGCGGAGGGCGCGGCCAGGAGATACCCGAGTCTCAATCCCGCGGCGGCCCAGGCTTTGGAGAGCGTCCGCAGCACCACGAGGCGGTCCGCCTCCGGCAGCCATTTCCGAGCCGTGGCGTCGGTGAATTCGGCATAGGCTTCGTCGACGACCACAAGGCCGGGCGCGGCGTCCAGGACTTCGCGCAGCGCGCTCGCCGGGAATTCGGCGCCCGTGGGATTGTTGGGGGAGCAGATGAGAACGACATTCGGCCGCTCCCGGCGGATGGCCGCGATCCATTCCTCGGGCCGATACGCCACGCCATCTTGGAGCGGGATTTCCGTCACGTGGGTTCCGCAGACGGCGGCGATCTGCCGGTAGACGGAGAACGTGGGGACCGGCATCATCAGTTTCCGCCCGGGCTCCAGCGCGGCCAGGCAAACGGCTTGGAGAAGTTCGTTGGATCCGTTGCCCGTGAGCACGCAGGATTCGGGCAGATTCCATCGCCGCGCCAGCGCTTCGGTAAGCTTCGCCCCTTCCTGGGGATAGCGGTGAAACGGAACCTCCTTCAAGAGGCGCGCCGCCTCCTCCTTCAGCTCGTCCGGCCAATCCCAGGGCGCCTCATTCAGATCGACCTTGATCGCGGCCGCGGGCTGAGGCAGGGAGTAGCCGCTCATGGCTTCGATCTCGCGGCGGAACAGGTTCATAAGCGCTCCGTTCAGGGGAAACAAAAAACCCTCCGGATCGCCGGAGGGTTGGATTCGTCGGTCGGGATAACGTTGTCTTATCCGCACCCTCCGGGAGCATGAGCGTGGTGATGGTGATGATGCGCCGTATGCCGGCTCCGGTTCGTGCGGTTCATGATGAGGCGGATTTGTATCAGGTTTCGCATTCCCGGTCAAGGCCTGGATGTGTACTCTAGGTGAGGCTGCCGCTCTGTTACAAATAATTTTGAGAATATATCGTAACGGCACGTCGCGCCTGGTGCGTTGCCGTGACGATATGTTCTGTCACGAAATATTCTTTGTTACGAAATATTCTCAAAATTATTTGTAACGGTTACGATAAGTTCTCAAAATTAATTGTAACACAGGGAGGGGTCATGCGGGGAGCGGCCATCGCGGGGCTGATCTTGGCGGCGTGCGCGCCGGCGCGGCCGGCGCAGGACGCGGCGCCGGCGGACGTCCATTACGAGCTGTCCATGCCCCAGCCCACGACGCATCTTTTCCACATAACGATGCATGTCCGGAGCCTGCCGGAAGGACATGTCGATTTCGTCATGCCGGTCTGGACCCCCGGATCGTACAAGGTGCGGGATTACTGCCAGTTCGTTCAGGACGTCGACGCGGGCGGCTTGCCGGTGGAGAAGATCGACAAGACGACGTGGCGCGTCACCCATCGCGGCGCCTCGGAAGTGCGCCTCACGTATCGCGTCTTCGCGCACGACATGACCGTCCGGACGAGCTGGCTTGACTCCGAGATGGCGACGGCGAACGGCGCGTCTCTGTTCTTTTACGTTCCGGAACTCAAGGATCATCGATGCACGCTTCAGGTGACGCCCCCGCCGGGATGGCGGCTCGCCACGGGCTTGAAACGAATCGCCGAGAACCGGTTCGAGGCGGCCGATTACGACGTCTTCGTCGACAGTCCCATATTGATGGGGGACCTGCAGGAGTCGTCGTTCACCGTCCGTGGGACAGCCCTTCGCCTGGCCGTCGCCGGGCCGTGTCCTCTCTCTATGGAGCGCCTGCGCGATGACTTCCGGAAGATCGTGGAGACGACCGTCGCTTTGTTCGACGACGTCCCCTACGAGCATTACACGTTTTTGATCCGCTCGCTGCCCGGCGGCGGGGGCGGCGGCTTGGAACACCTCAATTCCACGCTCATCGACGTCGCGACGGCCCGCCTTGGAACCGAAGAAGGCTACCGGCGCTTCCTCCATCTCGCGGCCCACGAGTTCTTTCACACGTGGCTCGTGAAGCGGATCCGCCCGCGGGAGCTGGGGCCGTTCGATTACACAAAGGAGAACACCACCCGCCTGCTCTGGCTCATGGAAGGGGTCACCTCCTATTACGACATCCTGATCCCGTCCCGCGCGGGATTGATCGAGGGGCGCGACGCGCTGGACGCCTTCGCCCGGACGCTGAGCGATCTGGCCGCCACGCCGGGCCGGAAGCGCGAAAGTCCGGAGATGGCGTCGTTCAACGCCTGGATTCATCATTATCAGCCCGGCCCTCACAGCGTGAACTCGACGGCATCCTACTACGCGACGGGGCGGATCCGGGGATTGGCGCTCGACCTCGAGATTCGGCGGCGCGGTTCGAGGTCTTTGGACGACGTCCTGCGACACCTCTATCGCGAGCCCTTCAAGAAGCATGGAAAAGGCGTGACGCCCGAAGAGGTCCAGAAGGCGTGCGAAGACGCGGCGGGGACGTCGCTGGAGGATTTCTTCGCTCGATGCATCCGCGGAACCGAAGATCCCCAACTGAGCGCCGGCCTGGAGCACGTCGGCCTGTCTCAAAGAGACGAGGGCATCGCGAAGCCGTATCTGGGAGCGCGGTTCGAGGACCACCGGATCGTTACCTCCGTACTGGAGGGAGGCCCGGCGTGGCGCGACGGCCTGTGCGTGGGCGACGAACTGCTGGCCGTGGACGGTCTGCGCGCGGACGCGCGGAACTGGGGGGACCTGGTCGCGAACCGAAAAGACGGCGAGAAAATCCGGTTGACGGTCTTCCGGCGCGGGATGCTCAAGGATGTTCTCGTGACGCTCGAACGCCGGTCGGAGTCGGCGATCAAGCTGGCCAAGATCGATGCTCCCTCGGAGGCGCAGGAGCGCGCCTTCGAGCGTTGGTTGCTTGGAAAGGAGTCCCCGTGATCACCCTGATGCTGAGTCTGTGCTTCCTTGTTCCCCAGGATCGCGCTCCCTCCGGAATGGAAAAGGCGCGGCGGCGCGCGGAAGGCATCCTCGCCGAAGCGAAGTTGAAGGTTCGCTACGTTGGAACGGCGATGCCGCTGCGGAAGTTCCTGACGGACGATTATGAGCCGCCCGCGGTCGACGACCCGATCCGGGTGCAGGGCCGAGAGCTCCTGGCGCATCTCCATTCCGAGGGCTTGTTGATTCGTTTCTACGAAGCCTATCGAAAAGACTGCGCCGAGGATCCTTCGGGCGTTCGAACCTTCGAGGCCTTGCTGGGCCGGCCACTCGACGAAATCGAGAAAGCCTGGCGGAAGTGGCTGATGGCGGCGGACGGCGAGATCGGCTCATCCGCGATGGCGAAACCGTTCCCGGTCCTGGGGATACTGATCCAGCGCAAGAGGGCGGATGACGCTCAGCCTGGGGTGGGGGTCTTTCACGCGTGCCCCGGTACGCCGGCGGAGCGGGCGGGCCTGAAGGACGGCGACCGCATTCTCGAGATCGACGGGATGCCGGTGGGGGACAAAGAGGAACTGATTCGCTTTCTCCAGAAGCAATCCTAGGGGGCCGCGGTGACCGTCATCCTGATGCGGGATGGAAAGCGGATCGAGAAGAAGGTGACGCTGGATCGCTATATCGATGGGTAGCGGCCGCTAATTCTCCGTCCGCCAGCCCAGGTATTCGGGTTCGCCGGCGGTGAAGTAGAACGTGACGTCGTCGAAGACCGGCGTGGCCAGCAGGATGGAGTCGCGCTCGAGCCCGCGCGGGTTGATGCGGACCTCGTATTCCAAGGCGCTGAGCGGATCGAATTCGATGGGCGCCGCTCCCGTGACCGGGTCCAAGGTCGCGCTGAAGCCCGCGTCCGTAAAGCCCAACCCGTCCGGACCCGCCAACTCACGGAGGGCGTTGCCCTTCTCATCCCGCACGCGCACGACCAACGCGCACAGGGAGCCGTCCTGCTTCAGACAGGTGGGCGTCACGCGCTGGACGTCCTCGTTGTACGACATGCACGAGGCCACCGGCGCCCTTTCCGAACGGGTGTCCTGGATCAGGCTGGAACCGTGCGGCCCCTTCCAGTCGTACAGCAGCGGAGTCCCGTCCTTTCGACTGACGTCGTCCGCGTAGCACGTCCACGATACGCCGAGCAGCTTCACCATCTGCTTCATCGCGAAGGCGACGGACGGCGTCGATCGCGCGATCGCCGGTGACGACGCGACCGAAGCCGCCACTCGACCAGACGGCGGCGGCAGACGGCCGCGGACCCCGGACGCCAGGTACACCGGGCCCGACGTGAATATCGCGTCCTTCGCCGGCACGTAGTATCGTCCCACCTCCCAGTTCCGAAGCGCGTTGGGTTTGGTCTCGCCTTCGTACCGCAGCCGCGCCACTTCCGTCTGGATCATTCCGGCATTTTCGTGGAAGCCTTCTTTCACGTGCCAGACGTAGAACTCGTCGATGGTGAAGTCCGCGGAGTAGTTTCGCGGAAACGCGGCGCCGGGGCTCGTGTATCCGTCTTCGTCGCCGTTCCGGTTCCCCAGAGGGGGCGGCAGATCCTCCACGGGCAACCCTTCGGCCGCCTCGCTCACGGCGTCGCCCGCCGACTCGACGGCGTTCTCCAGCGTCTCCATCAACCCCGGCTCGCCTTCGCGCTTCGGCGCGCGCGCGATGCCCAATGGATTCGCCACGTCGCCCAATCGGATGGTGATCGGGATCGGGGTCGCGTTCCGATCCCCCCCCGACACGTTCTCGAGAAGTTCGTCCGTCAGCGGATTCCCGCGCGCATCGTTCGCCGCGTGGACGTCCCACCGCGGCAGCGGCGGATGCGTCTCGGAGGTGGCTCCCGCGTTGCGCGATCCGAAGATGTGCTGAGTGAAAAGAGAGAGTTGATTCTCGTTCGAGATGTATTCGGCCGGCCGTTGATCCAGATCACCAACCGGTGATCGTAGCTGGGCGACTTCCCTCGCCACGGCGGGACGATTTGCCAGCTCATCTGGACGTGCATCCAGCGGTGCGCCTCGAGGTAGTTCGGCTGGAGGTCCTTCGCGGCGACGTTCGGATTCGACTGGCTCCCGGATTCCAGGCCGTGCGGGTGCAGATTGTGATTGAGGCACGAGGTGACGCAGTAATTTTCCAGGTCGATGATGTCCGGAATGGCGATCGGGGAGGACTGCGAAGCGCAGCCCGCGTCCGCCGTCGTCGCCGCGCGAAACGCCAGGAGGGACGACGGGCGAAGTTGCCAGACCCCCGTGGCGCCCGCCCGCCGCTCCACGGGAACGCCTTCGCCGGCGTCGTGCATCTGCATCAGCTTGTACGCGACGGCGGCGTGGCGTTCCGAATACAGGCCGTCGATGCGCAAATCGCTCGGCGCCGCGGCCTGTAGGCGCGGAAGCGGGAGCGAAGCGGACGATCCGGCGGCGAGGGGCAATCGGAAGGATCGCGCCAGCCGGTGCCGATAGTCGGAGCCGGTAGCGGGACCCAGCGGCCCGGCCGGATCGCCCGCCCGGTTCATGAGCGGACCCATGTCGACGCGGTCGCCGATCCGGCTGTGATGGAGGTCGAAGTCGCGCTGGAAATGGGCGTGCATGCTCTCGCGCTCCGCCGAGAAACCGGTCCGCGCGCCGTCGGGCTCCTGCGGCCAGTGCGGTCCGCCCGGCCGCGTGCGCACGAGCGTTGCTTTGTCCACTTCGGGACCCAGTTCCAGCGCGTATCCGGAATTCGTCGGGACGCCGGAACGCTTCTCGGCGAAACGACCCGCGTAGAAATGACGCTGCGACGTTTCGCGGTAGAGGTCGAAAATTCTCACGTCCGCGACGGCGTCTTCGGTTCCGCCTTCAAGACGCGGCCGAGCGATTCGATCTGGAAGACGCCCGTCGGCAGGAACGTGAACTCCACGGAGTTCACGATCAGATCCGTCTTGTCGACGCGCAGATACAGGTTTGCGTCGGGATTGGTTTCGTTGAGATGGCCGTTCGGATTGAAATTCGCCTTGAGGTCGGCGACCAGCGCGGCGTCGGGGGCTCCGGCCGCGTTCGTGGAGTCCGGTCCCGGCGCCTGGAGCGACATGGTGCGATAGATATGGCCGTACGCGTCGGCGTCCTGCCCCTCCTCGCCGTACGAATGGCCGACGGTCCACATGGTTTTGGAGAAGATCCGTAAAAATATTCCGGTCTCGCCGGAGGCGCGCTGGCAGGTCCGCAATGATTGGAATGAGGTCGGAATCTCACCGCTGAACGCGCCGAGACCCCAGCGCGGCGAAGCCGCAATCCGAATTTTCCTAAGCTGTCTCCCGCCGCGCTGGAGTCTAGAGTCCAGAGTCAGATCCTCGATTCGCGGCGACTCTGGACCGTGGACTATGGACTGTGAACTTCACCGGATCGCATGAAAATCTTTGCGTCACGCGAAGATTTTGCACGTTAGCAGTGCAGAGAAACGCAAGAAAAGTTTCCTTGCGGTCGGGCGACGGCCCAGAGACAGGGATTCGCCGGCCCTTCCTCTTGGTGTCTTGGAGTCTTGGTGGTTTCCGGGGGACCCAGGGTGCCGGGATCCACCGCAAAAAGAACGCATTCGCCGGATGACCCCCTTTTGTCGCTCGCGACGGGCGCGACGCCCGTATAATCTGCGGCGAACGGAGGAACGATCTCCATGAAATGCTGCCTGCTCCTCATGCTGTTCGCGACGCAAGCGCGCGCGCCGGATCGCAAGCTCCAAGGGTTGGCGGAGCAGTGCGGCACCGAGATCCCCTGGGTCACGTCGCTGGAGGAGGCCCAGGCGCTCTCGAAGGAGAGCGGCAAGCCGATCGCGTGGTGGGTGACCACCGTCGCGGGGACGAAGATGGACCGAAAGTTGGTCATTCAAAAGTACATGCTGTCGGGGCCTTTCATGATGCCGCGCGTCGTGGACCTGCTCTCCAGCCGCTTCGTGCCGCTGCGCCTGGCGGGAAAGGGGGCCCATCGAAAGGAGTTCGGCGTTGCGCCCTTCAAGTTCATCGAGCCCGGCCTCGTGTTCCTGGATGCCGACCTGAAAGTCCTCCACAAGACGGATCGCATCACCACGTTTTCCGAGGAATGGTTCGCGCATCTCTTGAACGGGGTTCTACGGAAGGCCGGCCAGCAGGTCGACGACAAGAAAGTCCCCCTGGATCCCGCCCGGCAGGCGATCGCGGACGGGAAACCCGATCCGGCGCTTTTCGAGAAGCTCGAGGGCGACGAAGCGCGGTACTTTCACGGGGTGGCGCTTCACCTGGTCGGGCGGGACGAGGCAGGACGGGCGGAGTGGCGCAAGATCCAGGAAGGGCGCTGGGCCTGGAAAGCGGCCGCGGAACTCGATCGCGACGGACCGTTCGTCCGCGGATTCGAAATCTATGAATCGCTCCCTCCGGAAGCGCTGGCCGAGGAGTTGCCGAGCAACACGACCGTCGCCTGCAAGAGCGCGCTCGTGAAGCGCGCGGTCCGTTATCTGATCCAAACCCAGAGGGGAAGCGGGCGCTGGGACGACTCTCATTACAACTTCGGCGGCGAAGACTCGCTTCCCAACGTGTACATGGCGGTCACGGCGCTCGCCGCGGTGGCCCTGAGGGAATGGGGCGATCCGAAGCAAATCCAAACCACGATCGAACGCGCCGAGAAATATATGCGCGACGAATCCAACATCGCCGTGAAGGATCGCGACGAGATCGTGTGGGCGCACGCCTACCGGCTGCTGTACTTCGCCGCGACGAAGGACAAGGAGATGATGGAGCGCCTCGTGGCGCTGCTGGGGAAGCTCCAGATAAAAAAAGGCGCCTGGTATCACGAGTATCCCGCTCCGTTCACCACGGCGTCGGTCCTGCTCGCGCTCGACGAGGCCCGGAAAGCGGGCGCGGAAGTTCCCGAGGACATGATCGCGCGGGGGGGTGAAGCGTTGAAGTCCTGCCGGACCGCCCGAGGCGTCTATTCCTACGGCTATCCCGGCCGCGGCGGCTCGGTCCAGAACGCGGCGGGCCGGATGCCGCTGTGCGAGGCCGCGTTGCTGACCGCCGGCCTTTCGGACGCCGATTCCGTGAAGGCGGCGCTTGAGGTGTCGTTCAAGCACCACGACCTGCTGGAGAAAATTCGAAAATACGACGACCACGCGGACCGGTACGGCAACGGCGGATTTTTCTTCTGGTACGATCAGCACGGCCGCGCGGTAGCGGCTCGATCGGCGGGCGCGGCGGAGGCGCTGGCCCGGCAGAAGGAGATCGTGCTGGCGATCGCCGAGATCGACGGCTGCTGGGTCGACTCGCACGAGCTGGGCCGCGTCTACGGCACGGCGATGGGGTTACTGACGTTGAAGTTGTGCGAGTAGGGATTGGAGATCACGGAGAAAAGATTCACACCAGGGAGTCCACGGAAGCACGGAGAAATGCTTAAGGAGAAAGGGAGATGGCGGAGATGCGGAGATATTTCTTTGGGGGAAACCCCTCTTCCAACGTGTTCCGATCTCCTTATCTCCAAAATCTCCATATCTCCCTAATTTTTCTCCGCACCACGAGATCGTAAGATCTTCTTATTTCCTCTCCGAGCGGATTCGATCCAGCTCCTGTCGGATCTCCTCCACGTGATCGGCGACGTACGCGAGCATCTGCCATTCCTCCGGCCGGTGGTCGAACCCGAACGATTCGGGATAGGCCTCCTCGATCGGTACGCCCTGAACAAGATGTCGATACAGGAGCACGGCGAGGCCGGTGCGCTGGGCCCCGGTCGCGCAGTGGACCAAGACCGGTTGCCGCTGCGGATCCGACATGACGGCGAGCGCCTGGGCAACCGCGCGCGGATCCCCCCGGCCGTCCCCCGGCAGGGCGAATTCAAACCGCTCCACGTTCAGCTCCGCGGCCACGCGGCGCTCCATGTCGCCGCTTGACCTTCCCGCATTGAGCGCGACGATCGTGCGCAGGCCGTGCTTTCCCACGACCCGCCGCAGCATGCGCTCCGTGAGCTGTCCGGAACGAAAGAGGGTTCCGGACTCGACGACGCCGAAGTTCCGCGGCGTGAACTCGTGGCGCAGCCATTTATGCCACGCCGTCGCGACGACGGCGGCCGCGGCGGCAAGCCCGGCGAGTATCGCGGCCTTACCTTTGCGCGTCATGAGAGGGTTCCGTGGCATCGAAAAAAACCGTTTTTTCCGCACCGAAAAGGGGTCACAATCGCGCCGATCCATGGTATATCAGGACGCCATGGGCGACTTCTATCAGACGGGCGTCATCAGCACGCTGCATCGCTTCCCGGGCACCACCCTCGAGAAAATGGAAGCCCAGTTGAAGCGCTTCCAGCGGCAGCAGCCGGTGACGCTCCTGCTGCCGAGCCTCTGGTCCGAATTCGAAGGTCCCGCGATGCCCAAGATCGTGGAGCAGCTCAAGCAGGTGAAATATCTGCGGGAGATCGTGCTCGTCCTGGATCGCGCCGATGAGGCGCAGTTCCGCAAAGCGCGCGAATTCTTCGTCGGTACCGCGACGCCCGTGAAGATCGTCTGGAACGACGGGCCGCGGATCAGCGCCCTGTACCAGCTCCTCGAGCAGAACAACATCCCCACCGGCGCGCCGGGCAAGGGGCGCTCGGTGTGGATGGGGATGGGATACATCCTGTCCGACGAGAAAACGTACGCCATCGCGCTGCACGATTGCGACATCCTGACCTACTCCCGCGAGCTCCTGGCGCGGCTGTGCTTCCCCGTATCCAATACGAGCATGTCGTACGAATTCGCCAAAGGATACTACGCGCGCATCAGCGATCGCTTCCACGGCCGCGTCACCCGGCTCTTCGTGACGCCGCTGGTCCGGACACTCCAGAAAATGGCGGGCTACTTGCCCGTCCTGGTCTTCCTGGACAGCTTCCGCTACCCTCTGGCCGGCGAGTTCGCCATGACGACCGACCTGGCCCGCATCGTGCGCATCCCCAGCGATTGGGGCCTGGAGGTCGGCATGCTCTCGGAGGTCTTCCGCAACTGCGCCCCCCGGCGCGTGTGCGAGGTGGACATCTGCGAGACGTACGATCACAAGCACCAGGAACTCTCCGCGGACAATCCCGAGGGAGGGCTCAACCGGATGGCGATCGACATCGCCAAGCACCTTTTCCGGACGCTGGCGAGCGAAGGCGTCGCCATCTCTGACGGGTTCTTCAAGAGCGTGAAAGCCGCGTATCTGCGGGAAGCGCAGGACGCGATCCGCAAGTATACCGACGACGCCGCCATCAACGGTCTCTGGTTCGATCGCCACGCAGAGGGCATCGCGGTGGAGACGTTCGCGCGCTCGATCGACGTCTCGGCTCGGGCCGTCATCGAGGATCCGCTGGGCACGCCGCTCATCTCGAACTGGAACCGCGTGACCAGCGCCGTTCCGGACGTCCTGGATCAGTTGAAAGCAGCGGTGGAAGAGGATAACAAGTAGGAAGCCAGGAGCCAGGAGCCAGGAGCCAGAAGTCGGGTTATCGGCATGCTCGACACGGCGTTGCGTGAATGGGCGCGGCAGCGGCTCAGCGAGATCGGTTGGGCCGATGTCATCGTGGGCATTCCCTGCTTCAACAGCGAACGCACGATCGCCCACGTGATGAAGACCGCCTCCGAAGGATTGAGCCGCCATTTTCACGGAAAGGCGCTTCTGCTGATGGTGTCGGACGGCGGTTCGACCGACTACACGCGCGAGGTGGCGGCCAAGACGAAGCTCGCGCGCGGGGTCGACAAGATCGTGACCATCTACCGCGGCGTGCCGGGAAAAGGGACCAGCCTTCGCTGCATCTTCGAGGCCGCGTTGCTCCTGGAAGCCAAGGCGTGCGCCGTCGTGGACAGCGACCTGCGCAGCATCACCCCGGACTGGGTGAAGTCGCTGGTCGTGCCGATTCTCGAACAAGGCTACGATTTCGTCAGCCCGTTCTACATCCGTCACAAATACGACGCGACGATCACGAACAACATCGCGCGGTCGCTCACGCAGGCGCTCTACGGCAAGCGCCTGCGGCAGCCGATCGGGGGCGAATTCGGCCTCTCGCCGAAGATCATCCAGGCGCTCACGAAAGAGGACGTGTGGGAAACCGACGTCGCGCGGTTCGGCATCGACATCTGGATGACCACGATCGCCATCTGCGAAGGGATGAAAATCTGCGAGACGGCGCTGGGGACCAAGGTTCATGACCCCAAGGATCCCTCCGCGCATCTGGGGCCGATGTTTCGCCAGGTCGTGGGGACGCTGTTCGCGATGATGAAGAAGTACGAGCCCGTCTGGAGAAAGGTGCGCGGGAGCGAGGACGTGCCGCTCGTGGGCGACGTGCCGGCGGCCGAACCGGAGCCCGTGGAAGTGTCCCTGACGAATCTGGTGGATCGGTTCCGCCAGGGCTTCGAGCATTTCGGACCCATCTGGAAGCAAGTGGTGGGACGGGAGCGGTTCGATCAACTCAAGGGACTTTCCCAGCGCGCGCCGGATCAACTTGAATTTCCCATCGATCTATGGGTTCACGTGGTTTACGACTTCGCCGTGGCGTTTCACCGCTGGTCGGGAGACCGGCACCATCTGGTCGAGATGCTCATCCCGATCTATTTCGCGCGGACGGCGGGGTTCTTCAATCACGCTCGCAATCTGTCCACGCCCGAAGCGGAGGCCATCATCGAAAGCCACGCGCAGCGCTTCGAGGAATTGAAGGAGTCCTTCATCCGGCGGTGGGACGAGAAGATCGAGGAACCGGCGGTCCCCGCCGCCGGCGCCGAAGTGAAGGTTCAGATCCCTGGATCGTGAAGCTATAGTCGCGCGATTTGGTGTGAAGAATATGAACCGCCAAAGCGCCAAACCGCCAAGAGGACTCAAAAAAGGCGTCCGATGGCGTTTCAGCGTTTTGGCGGTTCCTGCAAACAGGGAGCATTTATTTCCCGGCGGATCTTTATTCTGGATCCTGACTTCTTCTTCCCCCGATGAGCGCCGCGTGGATCGTGTTCAGCGATCTGGATGAGACGCTTCTGGATCGCCGGACGTATTCGTTCGAGGCGGCCCGTCCGGCGCTGGAGGAGCTCCGCCGCCGGGGGATCCCGCTGATCCTGTGCACGTCGAAGACCGCGGGTGAAACGCTTCATTTTCAGAAGCGGCTCGGGATCACGGATCCGTTCATCGTGGAGGGAGGGGGCGGGGTCTACGTTCCGCGAGCAGCGTTCGGCGCGCTTCCGGTGGCGTTCGTGGAACGCGGAGCGTACCATCTCCTGCCGCTGTCCGCCGGCACCGAAAGGGTGCTCGAGGGATATCGGCGCCTCAAGCAATTCACGGAGCGCTCCATCTTGGGATTCAGCGAACAGTCGGCAGAGGAGGTGGGGCGCGACACGGGCCTTCCGCTGGAGCTGGCGCGCTTGGCGAAGGAGCGCGAATTCGACGAGCCGTTCCGGTTCCTGCGCCGCGAGGCGGAGTTCGCGCCTCGATTGCCCGGCGAGGCGGCCCGGCAGGGGCTTCGCGTCTCCCGCGGAGGGCGGTACTGGCATGTGCACGGGGACACCGACAAGGGCCGCGCCGTGAGACTCGTCGCGGATCTCTACCGGCGGTTCGGGCGGGAGGTCCGGACGGTCGGCCTGGGGGACAGCGCCATGGATCGTCCGATGCTGGAGGCGGTGGACGTGCCGTTCGCGGTGGCGCGACGCGACGGGACGCACGACCCGGCGCTGGTGGATGGATTGGCCGGCGTGCGGCGCGTCCCGGCGGCGGGACCGGAGGGATGGCGCCTGGCGGCGGCGGATATCTTCAACCTTTCCGGCACACCGTGACGAGATGAGCGGACTTCCATCGTGGCCCGGGGATGCGCCTCCGCCCGGGCTGTCGGAACGCTGGAGCGTCCGCGACGTGCAGTCGGCGCTTCAGGAGGGGCGCCTGCCGGACGTCCTCGATGCGCTGGCCGGGATGTCGCCGCGCAGCCGGGCGGAACTTTTTCTTCTGCTGCGGCTGAAAGAGCAAACGGCGATTCTCGGATCGGCTTCTCCGGAACTCGCCGCCTCGATTCTGGCCGACTGCGACAGCGCCAGCTTGGCGGCGCTCTTCACGCGGTTCGACGTGGCGACCATCGCGCCGGCCATCCGTCTGATGCCGCCGGATGACTTGGCGGATCTTCTGCTGCACCTTCCGCGGGAGAAGGCGCGGGGAGTGGAACACCTCCTGGATCCCTCATTGCGGGACGAAGTCGGCCGTCTCCTCCAGTTCGATCCCGATACGGCGGGCGGGCTGATGACGACGCGGTATCTCAGCGTGCCGGACGCCGTGCGGGTCAACAAGGCCGTGGAGTTGCTGCGCCAGAAGCGCGCGGAGGAGTCGGCTTCGTACGTCTATGTTGTGGATATTCACGGAAAGCTCGTGGGGACGCTTCCGCTCCGGTCGCTTCTGTTGGCCAACGCCACGGAGCCCGTTCGAAGCCTGGTCCGCGGGGAGATCGTGCGTCTGCGGACTTTCGACTCGAAGGAGGAGATCCTACAGACGTTCAATCGGCACCATTTCGTGTCGCTGCCGGTCGTGGACGATCGAGATCGCCTGGTGGGCATCGTGACGTTCGACGAGGTTCTGGCCTCGATGCGGCGGGCCGAAGGGCGAGTGGTGCACGGGATGACCGGCGCGGATCCTCGGGAAGTGTTGACCGCGACGCTCACCGGCGTGGGGGGAAGGATTCCCTGGGTCACGTTCACGATCCTGGGCGGCTTGGGGTGCGCGGGCGTGGCCGCCCTGTTTCAGGAGGCGTTGCGGGAGTTCGTGGCGCTGGGCCTTTTCCTTCCGCTGGTGCTGGCGCTGGGGGAGAGCGTCGCGACGCAGACCATTTCGGTCATCTTGAGCGCGCTGGTCAGCGGGGAGGTCGCCTCGCGGCGCGCCGTCGCGTTCGCGCTCAAGGAGATTTCGATCGGCCTGCTGATCGGCGTGTTCGCCGCCGCCGTGATGGCGCCGACGTCGCTGCTGTGGCACGGGGATCTTCGGCTCAGCGCGCTCCTCGGCGGCGCCACGCTTCTGTCGGTGAGCTGGGCGGCGCTTCTGGGAGTGGCCATCCCCGCGTTCCTGGTGCGGGTACGGGCGGATCCCTCGCTGGCGGCCGGGCCGATCGTGCTGGCGCTGACGGATCTTTCAACACTGTGCGTGTATCTGGGAGGAGCGACGTGGTGGCTGGTTTCCTGATGGCCTGCGCGCCGGCCGGAGCGGCGGGGGTCGAGATGCCGCTGTGGAGCGTGGCGCCGTTCGTGGGATTGCTGCTGTCGATCGCATTTCTCCCCCTCGCCGCGCCTCATTGGTGGCACGAGAACAAGCACAAGGCGATCGTCAGCCTTGCCTTCGGCGTCCCGGTGGGAATCTATGTCGCGATTCGCGACCCGCACGCGCTCGTCCATACGGGACTGGAATATCTGGCGTTCGTAAGCCTGCTGGGAGCGCTCTTCGTCATCTCGGGCGGCGTGCGGGTTCGAGGCGCGCTCGCGGGAACTCCTCTGGGGAACACGGCGGTGCTGGCGTTGGGCGCGGTCCTGGCGAACTTCGTGGGCACGACGGGCGCCGCGATGCTCTTGATCCGTCCCTATCTGAAGGCCAACGCGCATCGCCGGTCGCGCGTGCATCAAATCGTGTTCTTCATTTTCATCGTGGCCAACTGCGGGGGATGCTTGACGCCGCTGGGCGATCCGCCTCTATTTCTGGGTTTTCTCAACGGCGTGCCGTTTCAGTGGACGCTGCGCTTGTGGCCGCAATGGCTGGTGATGGTCGGCGCGCTTCTGGTGATCTTCAATCTCTACGATCAGTACCGGTTCGTGCGCGAGGATCTGGCCTCCCGAAAGGATTTGGTCAGAGAAGTGCAATCGCGGAAGCCGATTTCGATGGAAGGGACGCTCAACCTGGTGCTTCTGCTCGGGGTCATGGGAACCGTCCTGGCCGGAGGTTTCTTGGTTCATCCCCGGTGGGGAGAGACGGCGGCGCAGCTTTTCCAGTCGATGACCATGATCGGGTTGGCGGCCTTGTCCCTGGCGTTGACGTCGTCCCGCGTCCGCAGGGACAACGAGTTCTCCTGGCATCCGTTCGTCGAGGTCATGGTGCTCTTCGCCGGCATCTTTGCGGCGATGATTCCGGCGCTGGCGGTGCTGAAAGCCAAAGGGCCTGAATTCGGGTTCTCGGCTTCCTGGCACTTTCTTTGGGCGACCGGATCGTTGTCCGCCTTCCTGGACAATGCGCCGACGTATCTGGCCTTCCTCTCGATGGCGCAGTTCCTTCCGGATCAAGTCGCCGGCACGACGCATGCCGTGCTCACGGCGATCTCATGCGGAGCGGTCTTTTTCGGCGCCGCCACCTATATCGGAAACGGACCGAACTTCATGGTGAAGGCGATCGCCGAACACGCCGGTGTCCGCATGCCTTCGTTTTTCGGCTATTCGGCCTGGGCTGCCGTGATCCTCCTTCCTCTGCTTGTGGCCGTTACGCTGATTTTTTTCAAATAGTTCACCGGGAAACGATTTTTAGAAGAAATCTACGATCGGGATCTCGGGGCATTCGGTCAGTCATATCGCTCAACCTATTGTAGACCAATAGATTGCGTTGTGCCCGTTGAGGGCTTGCATTCAGTTGACGGAGGCAACAAATTTTCTTGTGCGAATCGTCAAATTTGTCGCATATTGAGACGAGGGATGGGGTATAAATAGATAGGAGCGGACCTTACGTGTAGGTGGAGGGTTTATGGACACCTGGCACGTTCTGGCGGTCGACAGCGATGAATGGCTTCTGGGCATCCTGTCCGCGATGCTGGCGAAACAGAAGTGTCACGTGCACACCGCGGGTGACGGGGAAGAGGGGCTGGCGATCGCTCAACTGCAATGCCCCCATCTGGTCATCGTAGATCTGGCGCTTCCCAAGATGGACGGGGGCACGCTCGTCAAGCAGCTTCGATCCCTCCCTGAATTCGGATTTGTTCCGGTCATTTTCATGGCTCCATCCGATGCGGTCGCCGAGCGGCTGGGCGGATACCGGCTCGGCGCCGACGAGTGCCTGCCCAAGCCGTTCCGCACGGAGGAGCTGCGGGGCCGGGTGGAGGAGACGATCCGGCGCGGCGTGACGCTCGAGGCGCGGACGAAAGCCCGGATCCATTTCTCCGGGGCCAAGTCCGGCCATCGCTTCGCCGGTCCGTTGCGGGAGGTCGGGCTTCCGTCGCTCTTGACGCTCATGGAGGCGATGGGCAAGACGGGCGTGCTGCTGCTGGAATCTCCCGAGGGCGGTGGGCACGGCCGTCTCTTCCTGCGCGACGGGCGCGTGGTTCACGCGAACGTTGATCGCCTCCCGGAGGTGGTGAACGAACAGGCGGTCTATCACATGCTGGCGTGGCCGGGCGGTTCCTACGAGTTCACCGCCGTGGATGTCGCGTTGCACGAGCAGATGAGCCTGGACGCGACGTCCCTGCTCATGGAGGGGGCCCGCCTCATGGACGAAGGGCCGAAAGCCGGAGTCGGAAGTCTGAGTCGCCCGTGATGGCGGGCGTTTCGGGATCGAGCCTCGCGCTCCTCGGCGATTCGCAACCTCGGGATTTTCTTCCGCCTTCGCCCGCCGGCTTATTATCATTTTCGCATGGACGCTTCGCCGTCGCTACGGCCGATGACGGTGATTGAAATCCTCGACGCTGCGTTCAAACTGTACCGCGACAATTTTTTCCTTTTCCTTGGGATCATGGCGGTACCTTACGTTCCGATCGTGGTCCTCTTTGCGGCGTCGTACGGCGCCCTGTTCACCGCCGTTCCCGAAGCCCAAGGAGCGCCTTCGAAAGAGATGGCCGCGGGCGTGATCGTGCTGTTTTGCGGGATGATGGCCGCCGTCCTGTTGCTGCACCTGATCGCGATCCCGATCGCCAAGGGCGCGCTGAGCCGGGCGATTGCGGATCGATACCTCGGCCGGACGGTTTCTCTTCAATCGGCGTACGCGGCGATTTTCGCGATATTTTGGAAGTACCTGCTCACCACGTTTCTCGTCGGACTTCTGGTGGGGCTGGGCGCGATGTTCTGCTTGGTCCCCGGCATCTATGTGGCGGTCCTCTTCGCCTTCGTTCCACCGATCATGATCGTCGAGGGAGTCACGGGAACGGACGCGATGAGCCGCAGCAAGGATTTGAGCGGCGGACATCGCTGGCGCGTTCTCGGCCTGTGGGCGATTACGGTGGTCGTCGGTTTCATCCTGGGCGGGGTGATTCAGATGGCCTATCAATGGATCGCTCCGCTGTGGATCGAGTCGGAAGCGCTCCGGACGGTCCTGAGTCAGAGCGCTTCGTGGATGGCCACGCTGCTCGTGGAGCCGCTGTGGGCCGTCGCCTGGGTCCTGCTCTATTTCGACGTGCGGGTTCGCAAGGAGGCGTTCGACTTGCAGCTCGCGGCCGCGCGGATGGCTTCCTAGAGGAGATATCGAGATGGAGGAGATGCGGGGATGAGGACGGCCGAGCCTCGTCGCCCCATCTTCACGATCGCGACAATCTCCTAGGAGATTCAGGGAGATGTGGAGATGGGATCCAAGACTATCTCCCGATCTCCCTGTATCTGCTCCTCTCCTACAGGAAGGTTTGCCGGATCGCGAAGAGATCCGGAAGGCCGCGCGCGCCATCCTGGATTCCGGAGCGTTCCGCTTCGGTCCGGAGCGGGATCGCACCTTCTTCCGGTGGCTGATCGAAGAAATGCAGGGGCTTTTCGAGACCTTGGCCGGGCTTCATGAAGCGTCGCCCGTGCTGTATTGGCTGGTGTTGGTCGCGTGCCTGCTGATCCTGGTTCCGATTTTCCTTCATGCCGGCATCGTGCTGGCTCGCGCGGTACGGTCGCGCCGGCGTTCCGTGTCGGGACCGGCCTCCGGCCGGAGGGGAGAAAGCCCGAGAGAGATTCTCGACTCCGCGCGCGCGGCCGCGCGCCGCGGGGACGTGGTCCTGGCGGTGTCGCTGTATCTGCGGGCGGCGATGTCCGGATTGGAGCTCCGCGGCCTGGCCCGGGGAGCGGAGCGCGCCACGGTTCGCGAATATGAGGCTCTGTTGCGTGGCCATCCCGGCGATCGGGCGCTGTTCGGACGGCTGGTGAGCTATTACGAACCCGCGGTGTTCGGGCGGCGCCCTCTCGAACCTCGGGTCCTTTCCGATTGCGACGGCATCGCCCGGAGACTCGCCGGTGAAAGCACTTAAGCCCGTTCGATTCGAGCACGTCGTCGTTCTGGCCGCCGTGGCGGCGCTGGTGGCCGGAGGATTGCTCTTCGGAGAAAGGCCTTCCAAGCCCGATGAGCGGCAAGAGGACCGCCAGCAGGGACAGAGTCGGGCCGTGACGCGATCCGGAACTCGCGCGCTGGCGACGTTGTTGGAGCGGTTCGGCGGGAAGGTCGTCCGGCACGAGCGGCGGCTGGATTTGATCGCGCCCGATGTCCGCGTCTGTTTCGTTCTGGCGGCCTCCGTCGAGCCCGACGCCCAGGAGATGGACGCCGTGTGGCGCTGGATGGAGGAGGGAGGCACGCTGATCTTCGCGCCTCGTTCGCCGGAGTCGTGGGGAGATCCGCTGTCAAGATTGGGGCTCGCGTGGGAGCCGCGAGGGTACACGGGCTCGGCGGCGGCGGTGGAGGTCGATGTGTCGGCGCTGGGACTGGCGGATACGTATCGTGTCAAGGCGATTCCCGGGCCTCGCCTCCGTTCCGCGCCGGGCGCTCCGGTCGCGGCGCGCGCGCTGGCCGAAGACGGCGGTGGATGGATCGTCGCGTACGCTCGGGTAGGCCGGGGAGAGGCGGTCGTGTTCGCGGATCTGCACGCGGCCCGCAACGACGCGCTCCTCGAAGAAGACCATTCGGCGCTGCTGGCGCACGCGGCGCTGGCCCGGGCCGAAGGGGGGCGGATCGCCTTCGACGAGTATCATCACGGGTACGTCGAAGGGCAGAGTCCGCTGGCCTATCTGATGGACACGCCGGCGGGAGGAGTTCTCATTCATCTGGTGGTGTTGGGCTTGCTGGTGTTGTACGGCGCCGGCCGCCGGCTGGGCCCGCCGCGTCCCGTGCTCGAGGAGCGACGCCGCCGGCCGCAGGAGTTCATCGAGGCGTTCGCTCGTCTCAGCCGGGCGGCGCGAGCCTCTTCAATGGCCGTGGAACTCGTCCTGAATGACGTCATGGATTCGATCCACAAGCGATTCGGTACGCGCGATCCGGCGATGCTTGGTCGCCGCGCCGCGCGGGCCGGACTCGATCCGGAAGGCGTGCGCCGGACGTTGGAGCGGGCGCAGCGGGCCGGGCATGAACGTGTCGAACCGGCCGACATGGTGAGCATCATGAAGGAACTGGAGGCGTTGCGCCGAAGATGGGTGCGGTCGGAGGAGAGGGCGAATCCATGACGATGCGCATCGGAGAAGGGTACGCCGCCGTTCGGGAAGAGTTCGATCGCGCGGTCATCGGCTTGGACTCGACGTTGGAGATGCTGTTCGCCACCCTTTTGGCGGGCGGTCACGCGCTTCTGGAGGGGTACCCCGGCACCGCCAAGACGCTGGCGGTGCGGGCTCTGGCCGCCTCGGTCGGCGGGCGGTACGCGCGCATCCAGTTCACGCCCGACCTGATGCCCGCGGACATCACCGGCACGAGCGTCTTCAATCCGGCCGATCGCACGTTCACGTTCCGTCCCGGGCCCGTCTTTGCGGATATCGTGTTGGCCGACGAGATCAACCGGGCGCCTTCGAAGACGCAGGCCGCGCTTCTCGAAGCGATGCAGGAGCGTCGCGTGACGGCGGACGGCCGGCCTCATGAGCTGCCGCGGTCCTTCACGGTCTTCGCCACGCAAAACCCCATCGAGTACGAAGGGACGTATCCTTTGCCCGAGGCCCAGCTTGACCGCTTCATGGTGAAGATCGCGATCGGGTATCCCGAAGCGCCGCACGAGCGGGAAATGTTGGCGCGGTATCGAGACGGCGTGCTGATCCATGAACTGCCCTCGGGCGCGTTGAAGCCGCGCCTGTCCATCGAGGATCTCCTGGCGTTGCGGGGAGAAGTCCATGCCGTGCGGGCGGAGGATGCCATCGTCGCCTATTGCGTGGATGTGGTGCGGCAGACGCGTGACTGGCCCGCGATCGCGGTGGGGGCCAGCCCGCGGGCCGCGGTCAACCTGCTTTTGCTGTCGAAAGCGCTGGCGGCCGTTCGGGGCCGGGATTACGTGGTGCCGGACGATGTGAAAGGGTGCGCGCTGCCGGTGTTGCGGCATCGCGTGATGCTGCGGGCGGAGACGGAGGTTGAAGGCACGCGCGAGGATGACGTCGTGCGCGACGTGATCGGCGCGGTCAAGGTGCCCAAGTAGCCTCCGCCGTCGGCTCTCAGCGCTCAGTGGGTCGCTGGCCTCTTTGCTGATAACTGATAACTGACAACTGATAACTGACAGCTGATAGCTCCCCATGGTTCCCACTCCGCGGCTCTGGTTCCTGATCGGCGTGGCGGCGGCGCCCTTCGCCGCGGCCATCTTCGTTCCCGGCGTCTCCATGCTGGGGTGGATCGCCGACGCCTTGCTTCTGGCGGCGTGGGGCGTCGATCTGGCCCTGACCGATTCGCCTGGCGCGTTGAAGGGCTCAATCGCGGTGAACAAGGTGGCGTCGCTGGGGATTCCGGAATCGATCCGCATCGAGCTGCGAAATTCGGGCGGCGCGCGCGGGCGGGCGACGGCCCGGCTCGTGGTTCCGGAGTCCTGGACCGTTCCGGAAGCGCCGGTCACCTTCGAGTTGATTCCGCGCGCGGCGGCGCGCCTCCGCTTCAGCGCCGTGCCGAGGCGGCGGGGCCGTCACACGGTCGGTCCGCTGTTCGTTCGATACCGGTCCTTCCTGGGGCTTTTCCAGCGTGACGCGCGGTGCGCCGTGGAGGCGCAGGTAAAGGTTTATCCGGCCGTGCACAGCATCAAGGAGTATCAAATTCTTGTCCGGCGCTTGCGGGTGCGCGAGATGGGATTCCGGCCGCAGCGGCTGCGGGGTCAAGGAATGGAATTCGCGCGCCTGAGGGAGTACCACCATGACGACGATCCGCGCGTGATCGACTGGAAGGCGACGGCCCGGCACGGCCGCGTCATTTCGCGGGAGTATCAGGCGGAGCGCGGCCAGACCGTTTTCCTGATGATCGACGCGGGCCGAATGCTGACCGCGGAGGTCGATGGCCTGGTCAAGATCGACTACGCCTTGCACGGGGCGCTGCTTCTGGCGCGCGTGGCGGCGGAGTACGACGATCGCGTTGGCGCCCTGGTGTTCACGGATCGGTTGGAGCGCGTCGTGCCTCCGCGCAAAGGCCGCGCCGCGGTGGCCGCGCTGGCGGAGGCGCTCTTCGATGTGGAGGCCAAGTTGTGCGAGCCGGATTACGACGCCGCGTTCGCGCGCCTCCAAGTCATCGGCCGGAAACGCGCGCTGGTGGTGCTGTTCACCAACCTCGTGGACCAGGAGACGTCGGCGCTGCTGCGCGGCTACGTGGCCGTCGCGCTTCGGCGGCATGTGGTGATGGTGGTCGCGCTGGGAGACCGGCAGACGCGCGACCTGGCGGATGCGATGCCGGAAACGGAAGAAGAGGGATATCGGAAGGCGGCCGCCTGCCGCCTGCTCGCGGCGCGGGAGGCGACGCTGCAAGGCCTGGCGCGCCAGGGGGTGCAGGTCCTTCACGCCCCCGCGGGCCGGATCCCCGTGGCGCTCGTGAATCGCTACCTCGACTTCAAGGCCCGCCGGCTCTGGTGATCGTTACGAAAAGTTTTGAGAATATTTCGTAACAGTTACGATATATTTTGAGAATTTATTGTAACGCGGCCGGCCAGCGTGAAATAGGTCACCAGCCCGGTCAGGTTGGCGATTCCGATCGCGACCTTGATCCCGCGGGGCCACGCGGAAGGGGAGACGGCCGCTTCGATCAGGGCGGCCGCGACGAGCAGCGCGATCACCCCGAACAGGATGCGGGCCGCTTCCCGGCTCGCGACCACGAGCGCGCGCCGCCGCGTGTACGGGCCGGGATTCACGAGCTTGGAGCCGACCATCAGGCCGGCGGCCCCCGCCAGGACGATGGCCGACAGCTCGATTCCGCCGTGAGGCGCGACAAAGGACCAAAAATTCCCCGATAATCCGTATTGGCCGACGACGGCGGTCACGCCGCCGAGGATCGCGCCGTTCAACGCCAAGATGTAGGCGCTGCCCAATCCAAAAAACACGCCGCAGGCGAACGCCAGGAACGAGACCTGGACGTTATTGAAAATGTATAAGCTGGTCCCCATGGCGGCCGCTCCGGGCGACGGCCCCTCCACGCCGAACGACGAACCGAACTGTTCATCGAGTTGGCGGACATATTCCGGACCGACGCTGAATACAAACGCCAAGGCAGGGTTGCTTTCCACCGCCGCGAACGCCGCGAGGGCCGGGATGAGGAAAAGCGCCGCCGACGCCGCCACCCAGCGGCGGTTGCGGCGCACGGCTTGGGGAAATCCATTCGTGAAGTAGCGGAGGATCCGTTCCGCCGGCAGCGACGGGGCGGTGTAGATATGGAAGTGGATGCGTCCCACGAGCCGGTTCAGCCGATCCACGACGTCGGAACCCACCTTCAGCGTGCGGGCGCGCGCCAGATCCGACGTGGCCCGCCGATAGAGAGCGACGAAATCCAGGATCTCCTGGGACGAAAGCGACGCCGGCCCCTTTCGTTCAAGCCGATCTGCGTACTCCGCCAGCCGGGTCCATTCGCCCTGCCGCTCTCGAAGGAACGCTTCATGTCTCATGGGTTTGGCCCCGGAGCTCGCGAACCGCCCGCGCCACGTCTTCGATGAACTGCTCGTGATCCGTCACGGTGCGCTGGAGCTGAGCCGCCACCGGTTCGGCGATCAGGCGCGCCAGGCGACGCCGAGTCTCGGCATCCAGAGCGGAGCGCCGCTCCAGGAAGTCGTCGATCAAGCCGATCCGCTCCGGGGATAGCCGCGCGACACCCGCCCCGCGAAGTTCGTCCCATTCCTGCGGCCGCCCCGGCGGCGATGAGTGCGCGGAAGCGGGGGGCGCGACCGGCGCGGCCAAAGGAACATCCCGGATCACCAAGGTCCCCGCCACGTAATCTCCGATGCGTTTGTTCTGCCGGTTGAGAAACATCACTGTCAGCCCCGCCAGGTATCCCCAGGGAAGAAAGTCCACAATCCGCATCAGATTCCGGACGATCACCTCACCTGGCGCCAGCGCGTATCCGCCGTCCCGAATGACCCGGATCCGCAGGAGGCGCTTTCCGGGCGTCTGGCCGCGCATGAAGATCTCGAACAGGATGGAGTAGCCCCAAACGTCGACGAACAGCAGAATCACGAAGAAGGCGATGGACAGCTTGGAGATCTCCGAACTCGCGCCGGAGGCCCAGCCCAGGAGTTCGGAGGTGCCCGCGATGATCGCGGCCACGACCATCGTCACCGCGATGGCGGCCTGGAAGAGAGCATCGACGCCGCCCGCCAGGATGCGGGACATCAGGCCCGCCACCTCATAATGCAGAATCACGTGATCCGGCGTCTCGATCGCGACGAAATCGGCTCGGCGGTCCATGAACGTACTGTACGGGACCTACGCCCGACCGTCCAGCCGGGGCTTGCCGAACGGGGCGATATGCTTCAAAATCCCCCCTTTCATGGAACGAATCGCCGTCATCGGGGCCGGAACGATGGGACACGGGATCGCCCACGTCGCCGCCCTCGCCGGATATTCCGTCATCTTGCACGACAGCGCGCTCGCCGCGCTCGGCCGCGCCCGAGAGCAGATCGAAGCCGAACTGGCCGCCGGCGTCCGGAAGGGAAAGGTCGCCGAGGAAGATCGAACGCGGGCGCTGGCCCGTCTTTCGGTCGAGCCCGATCTGGCGGTTGCCGTGCGCGACGCCGGGCTCGTGGTCGAAGCCGTCGTGGAGGACCTGGACACGAAGCGCGGGTTGTTCGAGAAGCTGGACGGCCTGGCGCCCGCTTCGGCCACGCTGGCCAGCAACACGTCATCGCTTCCGATCGCCAAGATCGCCCGGGCGGTGCGCGAACCCGGCCGCGTCGTCGGCATGCATTTTTTCAATCCGGTCCACCTCATGAAGCTGGTGGAAGTGGCCGTCCACGACGGAACGAGCGACGCGTCGCGCGAGCTCGTCCTGGAGGTCGCCCGGCGAATGGGCAAGCAGGCGATCGTCGTTCGGGACACGCCCGGCTTCGCCACCAGCCGCCTGGGCGTCGTTCTGGGTTTGGAGGCGATGCGGATGCTGGAGCAAGGGGTAGCGTCCGCGGAGGACATCGACCGCGCGATGGAGCTCGGTTACAACCATCCGATGGGGCCTCTGAGGTTGACCGATCTGGTGGGGTTGGACGTGCGACTGGCGATCGCGGAAACCCTTCATCGTGAATTGGGCGGCGATCAGTACCGGCCTCCCGAAATCCTGCGGCGCAAGGCGGCGGCCGGAGAGCTGGGGAAAAAGACGGGAAAGGGATTCTATGCGTGGGGATAACGCGTCTGGGAGAAGGCGTCGACGCCCGCGATACGACCTCCTATAATTCTCCCCATGGTTGCCGAGATTACCGCGACGGTTGCGGAGGTGCGGCCCGAGGCGCCCCGCGCCGTGACGATCCGGATGGACCTCGCCGGAGCCGAGTTTTCCTACCGGCCGGGGCAATACATCGAGATCGATCCGCACCAGTTCGAGGCGCTGGCGCCCGAGATTCGCGAGCTGGAAGCGCGCAAGAGCATGCCGGAGATGCCGCGCAGCTTCTCCCTCTCGTCGGACGGCGGCGACCGGCGTTTCATCGAGATCTCGGTGAAGATCACGCCCCAAGACGGTCCTTATTCGGTGCTCCTGACGCCCCACTTGACCGCGGAAACAAAGCCCGGCGACCGAATCACGTTTCGCGGGCCCCACGGCCGTTATTGTCTTTCCGAAGCCTGCCCCGAGGGCATCACGGGCATCCTGCACCTGTGCGCCGGCAGCGGCGTGGCGCCCAACCGGGGCATGATCCGCTCCGCGCTGTTTCGCGGGTGGACGGCGCATCACCTCCTCCTTCTTCAGAATTCCACGGAGGAAGACGTTTTTTACAAGAGCGAATGGCCGGAAGTGGCCGCTCGCTTTCCGGATCGCTTCCGGATCCGGCATGTCTTTTCAAAAGGCCCGCGGAGAGAGCACGTTTCGGTGGAGATGGTGCGCGAGGCGATGTCCGGATATCTCGACGGGGCGGCGTCCTTGGCTTTGGTCTGCGGTCCCAATCGGCCGCGGCAGGGGGTCGCCCCCGATGGAAGCAAGGTCCGCCAGCCGGGTTTCGTGGACGCCTGGTGCGGGGTTCCCCGCCGCAACGTGCCGGGACGGCTACAGCAACTCGGTTTCGGTCCGGAGCGGATCCTGACCGAGATGTGGTAGTCGGGCCCGGAGGTTCCGTGACCCGTGGAGCGGGGTTTCCCAGTTGTGATATAATTCTCTCCATGTCGGACGAAGCGTTTAGCTCGGGCTCCTCCCGAAGGGACCCAAGGATCGGATCCAGCTCGTTCAAGAGACGGTACGATCGGTTCGAGGTTCGAGATTGCCGGGCCGAGATCCTCACGGGAGGCATTTTCGGACTCGGCAAGAAGCGCGACATCGGCGGGCCCATCCTGGACATGAGCGATTACGGGATGCGATTTCTCAGCTCGGACCGCCTGGTCTTGGGCACCGTCTACCCGGCGACGCTGAAGTTCGTTCCGATCGGCCAGAAAATGGAGATCAAGGCGGTAGTCCGCTGGTGCCATCAGAATCCCACCGCGCAAGGGCGCCTCGTGATCGGAGCGGAATTCGAGGGCCTGAACGACGAGCACCGCGCCATCATCGACAAGCTTCGCGAGCGATTCAAACAGCCTCACGTTCCTTGATTGACTAAACCGTCGCGCCGTCTATACTCACGAGGAAACGGGGAGAGGCCGGAATCACTCCCTTCAGGCCCGCGGTCGTGGGCCGCCGCCCCTTCGCCGCGCGGAGGATTTCATGAAGATCGTCATCCCGGTTCGCAACGTCCAGCCGAATCCGTTCCAGGCCCGCCGGAAGATGGATCGAGAGAGCATCAAAGCCCTGGCGGACGAGATTCGCGAGAACGGTTTGTGGCCCGGGGCGCTGCGCGGCCGGATGAAAGGGGATCGCGTCGAGCTTTGTTACGGCCACCGGCGCCTGGCCGCCGTCAAGATGCTGGGCTGGCCGGAGGTCGAAGTCGACATCGAGGAGCTGACTGACGAGGAGATGGCGGTTCAGAATCTGGCCGAAAATCTCCAGCGCGAGGGACTGTCCGATATCGAGAAGGCCGAGGCCATCCACGTGATGCTTCAGCGGATGGCCCGCGCCGGCGTGAAGGAGTCCGATGCGATGCAGCGCGTTTCCCGGATGTTGGGGTTGTCGGGCGGCTGGATCAAGGATCTGTTGAGTCTGCGGACGCTGGAGCCCGGGGTGCAAAAGGCGATCCGCGACAAGAGGATCGCCGGGCGCACGGCGCTGGAGGCGCACCGCCTGGGCGGCCGGCAAATGGTGGAAACGGCCATTCAGAACAAACTGCCCGTTCACAAGCTCTCGGCGCTGGCCCAGAAGATACGGCGCATACCCGACGAGGAGGTGCGTGAAGAAATTCGTCGGGAGGTGGTTCGCGGGCGCGTGACGGTTCCCCAGGCCGTCCAGGAAAAGGCGAGATCCCTTCTCAGGGGACGCGCGCCGAAAGCGCCCGCGGACCTCGACCGCATCCTGGGCGCATGGGCCCGGAAGGTTCGCGCGTGGAGCGGCGAGCTGGATGAACTCGTGTTTTATCGCCGCTTCCTGCGCGAGCCGGGCCGGGCGGACGGTTTGAGGTCCGAGCTCCAGCGCTTCGTGACCCGGCTTCAACGCTTGACGAGCTGACATTGTGGATCTCCGCTTCTGGACCGGCCTGGGGGCGCTGGGATTGTGGCTGGCCGGCGGATGCCGCGCGAGCCCCCCTCCGTCGCTCTCGAATGAACGAGGCCCCGTGAGCGCGCTCTTCGAAACCTATCTGACCGAACGAGCGCGGGTGGATCCGAATTGGGCCTCCGGACAGGGCCTGCACACCTACGACGACCGCCTCACCCGCCATGACGACGCGTCGCGCGCCGCGCGCCAAGAGCTCGCGGAAGAAACGCTCGCGCGCCTGGACCAGGTGGAACTCGATCAGGTATCCCGCGACGAGCGTCTGGACGCACGCCTCTGGCGGGCTCAGCTCGAAACGGAACTCTTCGATCTGAAACGGCGGGACGAACGGCGGATCATGCCGGGCTTGCCGCTCGGCGCCGTCGAGACCGTCCACGCGATGTTGATCAAGGATTACGCGCCGCTCTCGGTTCGCGCCGGCAACGCGCTGAAGCGGATGGAGCAGCTCGGGGTCGTCTTCGAAGACGTTCGGCAGCGGCTTTCCGATCCTCCGCGAGTGTGGACCGAAATGGCCATCGAGGATGCCGAGGGGGCGCAGGAAGCGCTGGAAGAGATCGCGAACCTCATTCGCCGGGGGCTCCCGGCGTGGGATCATGCCCGCCTGGATCAGGCCGTGGCGCTGGCCCGAGCGGCGCTGACGCGGTACGTGGAATTTCTCGAGGTGGAGATCCTGCCCCGGGCGAAAGCCTCCTTCGCGGCCGGCCGGGACGTCTACGAATTCTACCTGAGGCATTTCCATCTGCTGGACATCGCGCCGGAAACGCTTCTGGACATCGGGCGCCGGGAGTGGGAGCGGACGATCGGCCTCCTGAAAGCCACCGCTCGGGAAATCGATCCGTCGGCGTTTTGGCAGGATATTCTCGAGCGCATGAAGCGCGATCATCCCCGGCCGGAAGACCTGATGGAAACCTATCGCCGCGAAGTGGCTCGGGCGCGCCGTTTCATGATCGAGCGCAACGTCGTGACGCTGCCTGAAGGAGAGTCGCTGGAGGTGATCGAGACGCCCGCATTCCAGCGCAGCGCGATTCCCTACGCGGCCTATCACGCGCCCGGGCCGCTGGACGGGGCCAAGGTCGGCCACTTCTACGTGACGCCCGTCGATCCGCAGCGGCCGCCGGAGGAGCAGCAGGCGCAGCTCACGGGCCATAACGTGTACGACATTCCGGGCACGGTCTGGCACGAGGCCTATCCAGGCCATCACACGCAGTTCATCTACGCCAAGGGGATCGCTTCCAAGATCCGGGCGCTGAACGATTCGCCGTTGCTCTCGGAGGGATGGGGATTCTACTGCGAAGAATTGGCGCATGAGTCGGGATATTTCCGCGACCGCCGGGAGCGGCTGATGCAGTTGAATTGGAGATTGCAGCGCGCCGCGCGCGTGATTCTGGACGTCTCGCTCCACACGGGACGGATGACGTTCGAGGAAGCGGTGGAGTTCCTCATGCAGAACGTGCGGATGGAGCGCCCGCAGGCGGAAGCCAGCGTGCGGGCCTATACCCGGGCTCCGACGTATTTCATGGCGTACATGATCGGGATGCTCGAGATCGTCCGGATTCGGGAAGCGACCCGCCAGCGCCTGGGGGCGGCGTTCTCGTTGCGCGAATTTCACGATCGCGTGCTCGCGTATGGAAACGTCCCGCCGGCGCTCATCGAGCAGGAGTTGAAGCGGGATTGGAGGTGAATCCTGTTGATCGTTGACCGCAAACCGTCGACCGATGACCGCAAGCCAAGGGCTGACGGAGGTTTTGCATCTTTGCCGGGTAAATTATTGGTGACCCTGGAGGTTTCTGGCGCCATCACCAAGCTTCGCTCAGGCTTGGTCCCTCGCGGTCAACGGTTGTCGGTCGACGGTCATCGGTCAATGGAGCGTGCATGGCCAAGGCTGATCTCTTGATCGTGCACGCCGCCGAGCTCGCCACGATGCGCGGCCCGGCGGCGCCGCGCCGAGGAAAGGAGCAGGCCGACCTGGGCCTGATTCCCGACGGCGCCGTCGCCGTCGTCGACGGGCGCGTGGCGGCCGTCGGCGCCACGGACGCCGTGACGGCCGAGTACAAAGTGACGAAATCGAACCTGATCGACGCCGGCGGAAAGTTGGTGACGCCGGGATTGGTGGACGCGCATACGCATCTCATATTCGCCGGATCGCGCGAGGACGAGTTCGAGCGCCGCCTGCTCGGGGCGAGCTACATGGAGATCGCGAACGCGGGCGGCGGGATCCTTTCGACCGTCGACAGGGTTCGCGCGGCGAGCCGGACGGAGCTCGTCAAGCTGGCCCGGCCGCGCGCGCGCGCCATGCTGGAGCACGGGACCACCACGGCCGAAGTGAAGAGCGGATATGGGCTGACGCTCGAAGACGAGATCAAGTGCCTCGAGGCGGTGCGGGAGCTGGCGAAGGCGGAGCGGCTGGATCTCATTCCCACGTTCATGGGGGCGCATGAGGTGCCGCGGGAGTACGCGTCCCGGCGACACGAATACATCGATCTCGTCGTCAAGGAGATGATTCCCGAAGTCTCCAAGCGCCGTCTGGCGCGCTTTTGCGACGTGTTCTGCGAAGTGGGGGTGTTCTCCATCGACCAGTCGCGGGCGATCCTGGAAGCGGGGAAGGCGGCCGGCCTCCAGCCGAAAATCCACGCCGAGGAATTCAAGTCGATCGGGAGCGCCGAACTGGCCGCCGAAATCGGAGCCGTTTCCGCCGATCATTTGATGCTGATCAGCGATCGGGGCATCCGCTCGCTGCGGCGAACCGCGACGATCGCCGTGCTCCTGCCGGGAACGACGTATTTCCTGGGCGGGACGATGTACGCGCCGGCCCGCAAGCTGATCGAGGAAGGCGTGCCGGTGGCGCTGGGCACGGACTTCAATCCCGGCTCCTGCATGACGCTCAACATGCAGGCGATCCTTTCCCTGGCGTGCGCGCAGTTGAAGATGACGCCCGCGGAGGCTCTGGTGGCCGCCACCATCAACGCCGCCCACGCCTGCGGCGCCGCGGAGTTCGTGGGTTCGCTCGAACCCGGCAAGCGGGCGGACCTCCTGGTCTGGACCGCTCCCTCCGCGCGGTATGCCTGCTATCAATTCGGCGTCAATCAAGTCGAGACGGTCGTCAAGGCGGGGAAAGTCGTCGGGGAATGACCGCTTCGTGGGAAAAGTTAAACCGCCAAAGCGCCAAACCGCCAAAAGAAATTGATCCTTTACGCGTCCTTCGGTTCCTCGGGTTCGTCTTTCTTCAGTTTTTCCTCATCGAGCTTGCGGGGGGCGTAGTGCTTCTCCGGCGTCGAAGAGGTCGGCGGAAGGTCCGGAGGCGGGGACTCGCGGCGCAAGCGGGACCGTCGATCCAGCGCCTTCATGTGGACTCTCCAGGCCAGGATGTTCGAGCTCATGGTCAGGATCATGCCGATCGGCATCGCCAGGAGTCCCACCATGGTAATGGGGCTTTTGATGTTCGCGAACGAACCGTTGACGATGAAGACGGCGGCGCCGATGGCGAAGAGCATCCAGCCGCCGAAACGCAGTCCAAGCGTCATCCCACCATCCTGGCCCGCGGCCGTCCCGTTGTCAAAGTGAATCGTCAGGCGATGTCCTTCCGTCGAGGCGCCGGCGTCGCCCCATACCTTATTCGGCATCGCCTTGCTTTTCGAGAGATGCATAGTAGGCTTCTCTTACCGAGCTGAGGATCGCGAAGTTGCGCGCATCGCGGCTTTTCCAGCTTTGCACACGAAGTATTCCGATTCTGAAATGGAAGGGGTTGCGCAGCGAATATATCCCGCATGGGCCAAGTTGCCGCCGGATCCAAAGGTTAAGGAACACTGCATGGAGTATATTCACTATTACATACGAAGTGCGTGGATCGAAATTTCTTCTGTTGACATTTAAAGGGGAGAAGCGCACCCCATGATGGAACCGCTGAAGTTGCTGCAACATTACTGCCTTTCCGCCTACATGATCGGGGAGAAGATGGCTATTCTGGGTCTGGAAAATGAGGAAGTGCCACGCAATTATTGGTTCGTGGGAATTGCGTGTGCCGGCTTGGGCGCGATTGCGGTTTTCATACCCATCAAGTCGTCGCGGGCAAAACGCCGAAAGGCAAGCTAAATCACGCCTGGAACCTTCAGCGCCCCCGCTTCTGCGCCACGTTGAGCCGGTTCTGCGCCCGATCGAGAGCGGCCTGCGCCCGGTCCCGGTCGATCGAGGCGCCCGCCGCGTGGAGGCGTTCTTTCGCCCGCCGGAGGGCTTCTTCCGCGCGCGTCGTGTCGATTTCCTGAACCGATTCGGCGCTCTCGCAGAGAAGCTTGGTCGTGTGGGGCGTCGCCTCCAGGAAGCCGCCGCTCGTGGCGAAGTAGAGATCCCCGGTCTCGCGCCGGATGGTGATCTCTCCCGGCTGGAGCGTGCACAGCAGCGGGGCGTGGCCGGCCAGGATGCCCAGATAGCCGCGCTCCGCGGGCACAACCAGCGAGACGATGTCTTCGGAGAAGACGATCTTTTCGGGAGTGACGATCTCCAACTTGAACGTTCTAGCCATTTTTTTTCTTCCCGCCGAAGAGGACCGTCAGCACGCCCAGCACGCCGATGAGGACCGCCGCGGCCGCCACGACCACCAGCGCGGCCACGGGTCCCTTCCGCAACACGAGGACCATCACCACGACCACCGCGGCGATCGCCCCGATGCTGAATCCCAGGCCCGCGGTTCTACGCGCCACGACGGTTTCAAGAACCTCCAGGTCCGAGCCCACAGGAGAGACGCCCCTCGACTTTGCTCGGGGCAGAGAGTTCACGGAGAAAATTAACCACGGAGGCACAGGGACACGGCGCGGCCAGGGCCGCAACCAAACCGATTTCTACCGCTGAGAGCGCGGAGTTCGCAGAGGGGAATTTCACCCCAAAAAATCTCTGCGGCCTCGGCGTTCTCCGCGGTGAATGGTTCCGAAAGATCTTCTCGAAAGACGAAGATGTTACGGTGTTGTGGTACCGAGAAGCTTTTTTTAAGGAGATATGGAGATAGGGGTGATGCGGAGATATTTTTTCGGGGGCCTTCTCCATCGGACGCTTTCCGATCTTCATGTCTCCGAAATCTCCACAACCTCAAATTTTTCTCCGTGACTCCGTGTCTCCGTGGTTGACGTTCTTCTCCGTGCGCTCCCTGCCCCGAGCTTGTCGAGGGGCGATTCCTCCGGGACCTCTTTGTTTCGCGCTCTTTAGCCGCTCATTTTCTTCGCCTTCTCCACCGCCTCGTCGATGCCGCCCACCATGTAGAACGCCTGCTCCGGCAGCGTGTCGTGCTTGCCCTCGATGATCTCCTTGAACGCGCGAATCGTTTCCTTCAGCGGCACGAACCGGCCCGGCGTCCCCGTGAACTGCTCGGCCACGAAGAACGGCTGCGACAGCATGCGTTGGATGCGCCGCGCGCGGGCGACCACTCTCTTGTCGTCGTCGGACAGCTCCTCCATGCCGAGGATCGCGATGATGTCCTGGAGATCCTGGTAGCGCTGGAGGATGCGCTGGGCTTCGCGGGCCACGCGATAGTGT
>JACQVR010000095.1 GCA_016209705.1 Planctomycetota bacterium | reverse complement strand
TGATCTGAGCCACGTTTCCCGCGGCGATCGCTTCACGAAGGGGGCAGGTCGCCCCGAAGCGACATTGAATCCTGGGCCTGCGGAATCTTCTTGTGGTCGAGCTTCGCTTCGCAGGTTGGCTTGGCGGATTAAACATGGCAATGTGATTCTATGCGCGGTTCCAGGGGCGCGACACGGAGCCCGGCCGTGAAACCGGCCTCGCGTGCCGGCGCCCTTCCATAGTTACTTCGGCGCTATATCTCGAAAAGGCTAGCGTGGCTCTCGCGCCGGTGAGCACGAGGAGCCTGAAGAGGAAGAGCACCCCGTTCGAGGCCTGCGCATGGCCTGCCGAACACCCGGCCGAGCCGTCGGGGGCGTCGCCGGCCGCGTGATCGATCCCGTCATCGCCCTTGGTGTAAAAGCGGATCGTCGGGCTCCAGGGACTGGAGTTGCCGGCCCGATCCGTGGCCCGAACGCGCCAAAAGAAGGGGTCGGGGGACAACGGCAGGACCAGGATGCCCTGCGCTTCATCTACAACCGTATCGGCCGCCAGCGGGTTGACGAACGACGCGTTGTCATGCGCTTGAAACTCGTACCGGATCGGTCCCGGGGGCCCGACATCCTCGGACAGGAGCCACACGAACCTGTCGCCGCCGGCCGAAGCCTTCTTGTCCTGAAGCGGATAGACCGGTTCCGGGATCGTGGAAGCGTCCAGATCCACCCGGAAGTGGGTTCCCGCCGGATCGTAGGTCGCCCAGGGCGACGTGTTGCCGTTCGCGTCAAAGCTTCTCGCGCGCCATTGATAGTCGCCGCTCCCGAACGGCGAGCCCGTGAAGGTGTACAGCGCCTCGGGTTCGCCGCCGTTTGGCACGAGATCTGCGGCCGCCGTTCGAGCGGTATCGCCCGTGATGTCGGTCTGGAAAGGAGTGGCGGAAGGCAGGATTTCAACCTCCAAGCCCACGCGGTCGCCCGTATCCGGATCGGTCACGATGCCTCGAAAATACACCGTGGCGTCGCTGATGAAGTTGACCGGTCGGGCCGGGCCGCCGGCGTCGGCCGCCTGAAGCAGACCCGTGGGAGGATTCGGAGGTTGGCCAGCAAAGAACCGGAGGACCCGGGGATCTCCGCTGGTGGGATCCGGCGTGGTGGAGTTGGCGGTATTAAATGAGTATTGGAGGAAGGAAGTGGCGTTCACCGCTTGAATCCCGATAGTCGCCGAGTTCCCGCTTTCGCGGTCATCGGTCACCCCTTGATAGCTGAAATAGATTTCGCTTTCTTGCGTACCATCGCTTTCGGTAATCTGCACCTGGATGGTCATGTCCGTTTGTTGCCCGCCCCCGAACCACCCCCAATTCGTCCACTGCACGACCAAGCGGCGGCTCGGCGCGGTTCCGATGACCTCCCATTGGGCGCTGTCATTCGCGCCCCTTCCATCCATGTCATCCAGAAACACGGCGATGAGGCCGCTGGCCATGTTATTTGCATCGGTCCTGGGCAGGGCCCCGTCTCCATATGGATACGCTGTCATGGCCTGCCCAGGACCCAGAAGCCGCAGAAAGCAGTTGCTGGTGACTCCGACCAGTGGGGAAACAACGGGAATTGCCGCTCCGCTCGTATCCGTTCCCCAGTTCTGACCGTAGAACCTGATCAGGATCGGACACGTGAAGCTGGTTGCCACGTCGTCCCCTTGAATCGCCAACTGGGTGCCGCTGGTCGAGATGTCTTGCCACAACTCGGTGTAGGAAGGACCGGCCGTCTCATTGATATTGTCGATGAACCGGTAGCCGTAAGTATCGGGGCCGCCTTGGGTGGACATCATGGGAGCCGATTCCGCCCCCGCTGGAGCACCCGCCAGGAGCATTGCTCCCGGAAAGAGGAGAGCCGCCGCCGCGAGAAAGGTCGTTCGGTTCATGAGTTCCTCGCCGGATGCTGGTGCATTATTGCCTGCCCATCACAAACTCCGTTTTCTCACGGCCAGCGCCAAAACGAGGAGGATAGCCGCCAGACCCAGCGACAAGCCCGCATGGCCGGCAGACCCCGGCACGCGGACGCCGCAACCACCACCACCGCCTCCACCTCCATCCTCTCCCCCGCCGTTCGACGCCGGCGGTGGCGGCGGTTCTTTCGGCGGGGCCCCGCCCTGCGGGACCCGGAAATCGGG
>JACQVR010000093.1 GCA_016209705.1 Planctomycetota bacterium | reverse complement strand
GGCCAACTCCGGTTCAGGGAACGAGCACGATCTTTCCGAACACGCCGCGCGATTCGATCTTCCGGTGCGCCTCCGCCACGTCGCGGAAGGGCATGACGGAATCGACGACGGGCCGGACCGTTCCTTGAACCAGGCAGCGCAGGACGGCCGCGAACTCGGCGTTGTTTCCCATCGTGCAGCCGAGAATCTGAAGCTGACGGAAGAACACGTGGCGCAGGTCCTCCACGGGATCGTAGCCGGTCGTCGCGCCGCAGGTGACGATCGTGCCGCCCCGCCGCGCCGCCAGCAGGCTCGTCATCCACGTCTCCTTGCCGATGTAGTCGACGACGAGATCCGCGCCCCGCTTCCCGGTGACGGCGCGCACCCGCCGGAGCGTATCCTCCCGCCGGTGGTTGATCACGACCTCGGCGCCCAGCGCCTGGGCCTTGGCGCACTTTTCGTCGCTGGAGGCGGTCGCGATGAGGCGCGCCCCGAACGCCTTCCCGATCGCCAGGCATGCGGTACCGACGCCCGCGCCGGCGCCGTGGACGAGGACCCAGTCGCCCGCCTTCACGCGGCCGCGCGTCACCATCATGCGCCACGCCGTCAAGAAGACGAGCGGAGCGGCGGCGGCCTCCTCGAAGCTCATCGAGTCGGGGATCGGATGAACCGCGTGCGCCGGCACGGCGACCCGCTCGCGCTGGACGCCATCCGCGTGTTCGCCTCGGATGCGGTACTCCAAGCACAGGCTCATCTCTCCCGCGCCGCAGAATTCACAGTGCCCGCAGCTTTCCGCGGGATTCAACAACGCGCGCTGGCCCGGCGTCACCCTCGTGACGCCCGCTCCCACGGCGCGAACGACGCCCGCCGCGTCCGCCCCGGGAATGCGGGGCAGATCGATGGGAAACGATGGAATGCCCTGGCGAAGCCAAAGATCCAGGCGGTTGATCGAAGCCGCCTTGACTTCAAAAAGAACCTCGCCGTCGCGCAATGAAGGCTCGGGCAGGTTGTCGATCTGGAGAACCTCCGGGCCTCCGTGCCGGTGATATCGAATCGCTTTCATGTCCGGCGGATCTTCCGAATTTCGTCGAGGAGGGCTTCCAGCTCGCCGTCGGTGGTGTAGAAGTGGGGCGATACGCGTATGCCGCTGCCGGGGCGCCAGTCCAGCATGTAGCCGCGACGGAGCAATTCCTCATGGGCCGGCTCGGAGCCCGGGAACTCGAGGCAGAGCATGCCGCCGCGGCGTTGCGGGTCGCGCGGCGACCGCACCTCCAATCCCGCTTCTTCGGCCATCGCGGCCAGCTTCCCGACTTGGCGAATGGATTTGCGCCGGATGCGTTCCACGCCCAGCTCCCGCACGCACCGGCGACCGGCGGAGGACGCGTACAAGGCGGGAATCGACGGCGTTCCTCCCATGAACCGCCCGGCGTCCCGGCGATACCGGACGCGGCTCATCTCGAAAGCGAACGGCTCCTCGTGAGAGAACCATCCGCACAAGCGCGGCTCCAGCTTGGAAATCAGATCCCGCCGAACGTAGCAGTAAGCGGCGCCGGGACCGCCGCACAGCCATTTCACCGAACCGCCCGTGAGAAAGTCGACGTCCATGTCGACGACGTCCATCGGGACCGTGCCAACGGCCTGATAGGCATCCACGATCGCCAGCGCGCCTTTGGCGTGCGCGGCCTTCGCGATCGCCTTGGCGTCCTGGATGGTCCCGCTGCGAAACAGGACCAGCTCGATCACGACCGCGGCCGTTCGTTCGTCGATCGCGTCGATGAATTTTTGCGTGTCCACCTCGATCCCGTCGTCGCTGCGGACCAGATGGACGTTGGCCCCGAGCCGCTCGTGCTCCTTCCACACGTAGTGCACGCTCGGGAAATTCAGGTCGGTGTACACGACGCGGTCGCGCCGGGGCGTGAAGTCGAGGCACGAGGCGATGATGCCCATCCAGGCCGAGACGTTTTGATGCATCATGACGGTGCCCGCCGGCGCCCCGATGATCCGGCCGATCTCGTCGGCGGACGCCGTCACGAGCGGCAGCCAGTCGCGCCAGGCCTCGATGCTTCGATCGACCCAGAGGTCGCCGTATTCGCGCAACGCGTCGTACGCGGCGCGCGGCATGGCGCCGAGCGAATGGCTGATGAGATGGACTTTCTTCGAAAGCGTGGGGAACTCCCGGCGCCGTTCGAGGAGATCCGTCTCGGAATCGAGCGCTTGCGTCACAGGTCCGTCCTCGCCGCCCACAGAATCGGGAAAAAGCGCTTGTCGAGCGTCTTCTGGAGATACTCCACGCCCATCGTGCCCATCGGACCGGGTTTCTCTCCCAGCGCGTAAACCACCGACTTCTGCCCCGTGCCCGCTTTGCGGCCGATCATGCGCTCGGCCATCCGCACATGATGCTCGCGCCACAAGCTGAAGCGCTCGTCGTACTGGATCATCTCTTCGCACAGGTCGCGCAGATCGGCGTGCTTCCCCTCCCGATAAATCTCCAGCACCGCGGCGCGTTCGTCCCGCGGAAGTCCGCGCGCGCGCAGACCTTCGACAAAGCACTGCCACAAGCTGGGCCGCGCCAGGCGGGCGCGCAACCGTTCCTGCGCGCCGGGATCGTCCTCGAACATCTTGACGTACCGCTCGTCGCGCGCGCCGGAGGCGAATTCGAGCTCGCGGAATTGCACGGATTGAAAACCGCTCGCCGGCTTCAGCATGTCGCGGAACGCCAGAAAGTCCGTCGGCCGCATCGTTTCGATGACCTCGATTTGCGGCAGAAACACGTTCAGGATCGCGTTGAGCCGGCGGAACAAGTGCGTGGCCTCGCGCGCGCGACCTTCCCGCACGTGCTCGCCGATGGCGTCCACCTCGTGCAGCATGAGCTTGAACCAGAGCTCGAACACCTGGTGGACGATGATGAAATGCATCTCGTCATGACACGCCGGGCTCGATCGCGGCGATTGAAGCGAGCGCAGTTCCTTGATCTTCAGGTACGAGGAATACGTGATCTCGGAGGCAGCCTTTTCATCCATGATGCGGCGTCATGATAGGCAGGCGGCGGGTGGGGAGTCAAACCTCATGCATTCCCGATGCTTGATGCCGGATGCTGGATGCCGGATACTGGCCTCATGTTCCAGATCCCCGACGCGTTCAACATGGCCACCTATTTCCTGGACGATCGCCTGCGCGAGGGGACGGGAGAGAAGATCGCGATTCGCCATCGCGATCGCGACCTGACATACCTCGACGTGGTCCGCGAATCCAATCGCGTCGGCAACGTGCTGCGCGATCTGGGCGCCGGAATCGAGGATCGCGTCTACATCTGCCTGCCCGACATCCCCGAGTTCGCGCCGGTTTTCTTCGGGGTGCTCAAGATCGGCGCCGTCGTCACGATGGGCAACCCGCGGCTCCCCGCGGACGATTACGAATATTACCTCAATTATACCCGCGCGAAGGTCGCCGTGATCCACGAGTCCGTGGCCGACGTTTTTCTCTCGGTGCGGCCGAAAGCGAAGTATCTGAAGAACCTGCTGGTGGTGGGACGGCCCTCCGCCGGCCTGCCGCATTACGACTCCCTCGTTCCCGAAGCGGGCGAGCACCTGGAGCTGGCGGAGACGTCGAAGGATGACGTGGCGTGCTGGCTTTTCAGCGGGGGGACCACGGGGCGTTCCAAGGGCGTCGTCCATTTTCATCACGACTTTCCGTACAACACGGAGCACTACGCGAAACAGATCGTTCAATACACCGGAGAGGACGTGACGCTCTCCGTGCCGCGGCTCTATTTCGGATACGCGACCGGCACGAACCTCATGTTCCCATTCGCGGTCGGCGCCACGACGGCGCTCTTCGACGAGGCGCCGACGCCCGAAACGATCTTCGAGAAGATCCGCGAGTTCCGTCCCACCGTTCTCACCAATGTACCCACGACGATCGGCAAGATGGTCAACCATCCGGAAGCGGCGGCCCAAGACCTCTCATCCCTGCGCGTCTGCCTGAGCGCCGGAGAGTACCTTCCGCCGGAGCTTTACCAGCGGTGGAAGGGCCTGTTCAAAGCCGAGATCCTCAACGGCATCGGATCGGCGGAGATGTTTCATATCTACATCTCGAACCGCCTCGGAGACGTCAAGCCCGGAAGCCTGGGCAAACTGGTTCCCGGGTACGAAGCGAAGATCGTCGATACGGAAGGCAAAGAATGCAAGCCGGGCGAGGCGGGCCGCCTCCATGTCAAAGGCGACAGCGCCGGGCTCTGCTATTTCCTGGCGCACGAAAAATCGAAGGAGACGTTTGCGGGCGATTGGTGCTTCACGAGCGACCTCTTCCGCGTGGACGAAGAGGGCTATTATTGGTACGAGGGTCGGGTCGACGATCTGCTCAAAGTGGGCGGCATTTTCGTGTCGCCGATCGAGGTCGAAAACTGCCTGCTGCAGCATTCCGCGGTGCTGGAGGCGGCGGTCGTAGGTTACACGGACGAGCAAGGGCTGACCAAGCCCAAGGCGTATGTCGTGCCGCGCCCGGGGCGGACGCCCGGCGCCTCCCTCGCCGAGGACGTCCAGAACTACGTCAAGGAACGCCTGGCGGCCTACAAGTACCCGCGGAAAATCGAGTTCGTCGACTCCCTGCCGAAAACCGATCGCGGCAAGATCGACCGCAAGAAGCTGAAAACCTGATGGCGACCGTACGTCGGCTGGCGGACCTGACGTGGATCGAGGCGAAAGAAGCCGCGCCGGGGGCGGCGGCGCTCTGGCCGGTCGGGGCGATCGAGGCGCACGGTCCGCATCTGCCGCTGGCGACGGACGTCATCATCGCGGAAGAAACGTCGCGGCGGGCCGCGGAGAAGCTGGTCGCCCGAGGCCGGTCCGTCCTGCTCCTGCCGCCGCTCGCCTTCACGCCCGCGCGATTCGCGGCGGCGCACGCGGGGACGATCGGGATTTCGGAGGGCACCGCGGCCGCTCTGATCTGCGACGTGGCCCGGGCGGTCGGGGGTCAGGGCGTCGCCGCGCTGGCTCTGGTCAACGCCCACGTCGACCCGTCGCATCTTCGGGCGCTTCACACGGCGGTCGAATCGATCGGCAAGGCGCTCACGCTGAACATCGCTTTTCCGGACATCACCCGAAAGCCGTGGGTGCTCCGCATGCCCGACGAATTCAAGCGCGGCGGCGCGCACGCGGGATTTTTCGAAACCTCGTGTATCATGGCGGCGCGGCCGGAACTCGTGAGCGACGAGGTCCGGCGAGGACTGCCCAAGATCGACGTCGATCTGGCCGGGAAGATCCGGGACGGCGCCAAGACGTTTTCCGAGTGCGGCGGTCCCGAGGCGTACTTCGGAGACCCCGCATCGGCTACCGCCGCGGACGGAAGCCGATTTTACGAAACGCTCAGCGACATGATCGTCGAGGCGATCGGATGAAAGCCGTCAGCCGTCAGCTCTCAGCGGTCAGCCCGGAAGCCGTCCGGAAGCTGAAAGCTGATGGCTGATCGCTGACAGCTTTTTGGTTTGCCCATGGGTACCTTTCCATTAAGTTCCCCCGGACGTCTTGACGGCGACGTCGTCGTGGTCACGGGCGCGAGCCGCGGAATCGGGCGGGCCATCGCCGAGCGCTGCGCGGCGGAAGGCGCCAAGCTGGTGGTGTGCGCCCGCACGAAAGGTCCGCTCGACGAGAGCGTTCGCGCGCTGTCCGCTTCCACCGAAGTATGGGGAGTGCTCGCCGACGTGAGCCGCGAAGACGAGGTGAATCGGCTCCAGGAGGAGGCGCTGTCGCGATTCGGCCGCGTGGATGCAGTGGTCAACAACGCGGGAGGCGCAGAGTCGATGCCCTTCCTGAAAACGACCCGCGAACTGTGGGACCGCATGTTCCGCGAGAACGCCACCAGCGCCTTTCTCGTGTCGCGCGCGTTTCTGCCCGGCATGACGGAGCGCGGGTCGGGATGCATCGTCATGATCGCCTCCCTCGCCGCCAAACGAGGGGCCGTTTATGTCGCGGCGTATACCGCCGCCAAGCACGCCATGCTGGGCCTGGCGAGATGCCTGGCCGCGGAATTCGGGTCGAAAGGCATCCGGGTGAACTCGATCTGCCCCGGCTACGTGGACACGCCCATGACGGAGCGTTCGATCGCGAACATCACCCATCGCACCGGCCGCAACGCGGCCGAGGCGCGGAGGACGTTGGAGGCGATGAATCCGCAGAAACGCTTCATCCGGCCCGACGAAGTGGCCGACCTATGTGTGACGTTGCTCGCCCGGGATTGTCCCCATCAAGGCGAGGCGTTCGATCTATGAGCAAAGGCAAGCCGATCAATCCGGAGTCGCTGCCGAAGCCCGTCGGGTTCAGCCACGGGGTGCTGATGGAAGGGGGCAGGATTCTCTTCCTGGCCGGCCAGAACGGCGCGAATCAACGCTCCGAGATCGTGAGCGACGACTTCGCCGTCCAATTCGAGTGGGCGTTGAGGAATCTTCTGACCGTGCTCAACGAGGCCGGAGGAAAGCCTGAAGACATCGGCTTGATGAACATCTACGTGACGAGCAGCGACGAATACGGCGCGGCCCGCGAAGCGATCGGCGAGGTCTGGAAGAAACACATGGGCCGGCATTATCCGGCGATGGCGCTCTTCGAGGTCAAAGGGTTGTGGGAGCCGCGGGCGAAGGTCGAGATCGAAGGGATGGCGGTGATGTGAAGCTCGGAGAGTGCCGCTTCAAGGGGATGTGGAGATATGGGAGATATTGCAGATAAAAACCTCAATGGGTGGTAGGGGACACCTCTCTATCTCTCCATCCCTACGATTTCCTTGGAGTTGGGAGCCTGAATGAAAACCCCGAGGTCGTTCCTTTTCGAAGTGCGCGACGGGATCGCGACGATCACGTTGAACCGTCCGGAGCGGCTCAACGCGCTGACGTTCGAGGCCTACGGCGAGTTGCGCGATACGTTTCGCGCGTTGAAAGATGAAAGCGATGTTCGCGTCGTCATCTTGACGGGGAAGGGGAAGGGCTTCTGCTCCGGCGGCGACGTCCACGACATCATCGGGCCGCTCCTTCGGAAGGATGCGCAAGGCCTGCTGGAGTTCACGCGGATGACGTGCGACGTCGTCGTCGCCATGCGCCGGCTGCCCAAGCCCATCGTGGCGCGGATCAACGGCGTCGCGGCGGGCGCCGGCGCCATCCTGGCGCTGGCGAGCGACCTGAGGATCGCCTCGCACGATTCGCGCTTCGCGTTTCTCTTCACGCAGGTCGGATTGTCCGGCGCCGACATGGGGGCCTGCTTTCTCTTGCCGCGCGTGATCGGCACCGCCAGGGCCGCCGAACTTCTGATGACCAGCGACAAGATCGACGCCGCCGAGGCATTGCGGATCGGCCTGGTGAATCGCGTCGTGCCGGCGGATCAGCTCGATGAGGAGACGCACAAGCTGGCGCGCAAGCTGGCGAACGGTCCGGCGCACGGATTGGAGATCACGAAGCGGTGCCTCAACGACGAGATGAGCATGAACCTGGAGGACGCCATCGATCTGGAGGCGCGGGTGCAGGCGGAATGCATGACGCATCCCGATTTCCGGGAGGCGTATCAGGCTTTTGTGGAGAAGCGGGCGCCAAGATTCAAGTAGAGGGCACGGAGGAGACGGAGTTCACGGAGGAACAAAATAAACCACGGAGACACGGAGGCACGGAGAAAAAATGGAGGAGATCAGGGGATCGAGGAGATATGGAGATGGGAAGATGCCGGAAGACAATTTCCTAGAAAAATGTCTCCCCATCTCCCCGATCTTCATATCTCCCCAGAATCTTCTCCGTGGCCCCGTGCCCCCGCGGTGATCTTCGTGTCCGTGATCTCCGTCTCCTCGGCGCGCTCGCGACTCTGGACTTTGGACTCTGGACTCAGGACTTCTTTATGCGCGGACGCGAATTCATCAATCATCGCTTCAACGAAACGCCCTTTCTCGAGGATTCGCATCGCAAGGTTCGGGCGCTCGCGGAACGCTTCGCTCTGGAAGAGGGCGTCATCGAGGAGAACGAGGAGGCGGCGCGGCGATTAGTCCGCGCGATGGGAGCCGGGGGATTGCTGGAGCACGCGGGCGGGACGGACCTTCGCTCCATGGCGGTGATCCGCGAGACGCTGGCGTTTCACCACGGCCTGCTCGATCTGGCGTTCGCAATGCAAGGCCTGGGGAGCTACGCGATCGAGATCGCGGGATCGTCCGAGCTCAAAGCGCAGGTGTTGCCGAAAGTCCGCAGCGGCGAGTGGGTCGCGGCGTTCGCGGCGACGGAACCGGAAGCCGGATCGGACCTCGCGGCGCTGTCGTGCCGGGCCGAGCCGCGGAACGGCCGGTATGTGCTGAACGGCCTCAAGACGTTCATCTCCAACGCGCCCATCGCGGACATCATGACGGTGCTGGCGAAAACCGATCCCGCGGCGGGTTCGAAGGGCATCGGCATGTTCGTGGTGCTGCGAAGCGACGGAGTGCAGTGCTCCCGGCGCCAGGAGGCGATCGCCTATCACCCGCTGGGAGAGCTGACTTTCCGCGATTGTGCGGTGCCCGAAGATCGCTTGGTCGGCCGGGCGGGGGAAGGTTACAAGATCGCGCTGACCGTTCTCGAGACGTTCCGCACCACCGTCGCCGCGGCGGCGCTCGGAATGGCCGGGCGCGCCATTGCGGACACGATCGATCGCGTGCAGGAACGCCGGCAATTCGGCGCGCGGCTGGCGGATCTGGCGGTGGTGCAGTCGAAGCTGACGGACATGATCGCCGAATATGAGGCGGCGCGGCTGCTCGTATACCGCTCGGCGGCCAAGCGCGACGGCGGCGCGTCGCGCATCCCGGTCGAGTCCGCTCTGGCGAAGCTCTACGCGACGGAGGCGGCGCAACGGATCATCGACGCGGCGGTGCAGCTCCACGGCGGCCTGGGCGTGACGAAGGAGAGCGCCGTCGAGCGCCTGTACCGCGAAGTTCGGACGCTGCGCATCTATGAGGGGACGAGCGAGATCTTGAAGCTGGTCATCGCGGGAAACGTGTTGAAATAACTTCAGGGCACAGAGGAGACGGAGTTCACCGAGGAAGAAGCACCACGGAGACACGGAGGCACGGAGAAGATTTCTTGAGGAGATCTGGAGATAGGGGGGAGATAGGGAGATATTTTTTTGGAGAGTCACCTCCATCGGACTCCTTTCGATCTCCATATCGCCAGCAATCTCCACATCGCCCAAATTTTTCTCCGTGTCTCGGTGTCTCCGTGGTTATCTTCTTTTCCGTGATCTCCGCTATCTCCGTGATCTCGTACCCATGATGCTCTTCGAACCCGCCGCCGTCGGCGCGATGACCCTTCCCAACCGCATCGTGCTCCCCGCGATGGTCACGCGCCTCTCCGGAGAAGACGGCCTCGTCAACCAGGACATCCTGGACCGCTATGTCCGGTTGGCCAAGGGCGAGCCGGGGCTGCTGGTGGTCGAAGCGACCGCGGTGCACTCATCCAAAAGCGGTCCGCTGCTGCGCCTGAGCGAGGATCGGTTCATCGAAGGCCATCGCGAGCTGGTCCGGCGCGCGCGGGCCGCGAGTCCCTCGAAGATCGCCTTGCAAATCATTCACTTCCTGAAAGTCGCCCGCAGCGGCTGGCGGCAGAAAATCGGCGATCTCACGCAAGACGATATCAAGCTCATCATCCGCCAGTATGGAGAGGCCGCGGTTCGCACCCAACAGGCCGGCTACGACGCCGTCGAGCTCCACATGGCGCACGCGTACACGGTGTCAAGCTTCCTCTCGCTTCGAAACGCGCGAACGGACGCATACGGCGGCTCGCTCGAGAACCGGATGCGCCTGATGAGCGAAATCATTCTCGAAGTACGCCGCCGCGTCGGCGACGATTATCCGATCGGCGTGCGGTTCGACGGCGAGGAATGCATCACGGACGGCTATGGTCTGAACGACTCGCGCGAGATGGCGTTGCGGATGGCGAAACTCGGCATCGATTACATCTCGGTCTCGGCCGGCGGCAAGTTCGAGGACGCGGTCCATAAGGCCGGGCAACCGCTCTATCCGTACACGGGCTACAGCGGCGACCGGTGCATGCCGCCGCGCGTCTATCCGGACGGATTCAACGACTATCTCGCGGCGGGGATCAAGCGCTACCTGTACGATCGCGGCTATCATGTCACGGTCGCCACGACGGGGAAGATCCGCACGTCGGCCCACGCGCAACGGATTCTCGACGAGGGAATGGCGGATCTGGTGGGCATGGCGCGGGCGCTGCTCGCGGATCCGGATTGGCCGAAGAAGGTGCGCGACGGGCGCGAAGACCAGGTCGTGCGCTGCATTTCGATCAACGTATGCAAGGCGCTCGACGAGAATTTCAAGCGGGTGCGCTGCTACTTGTGGCCGCGGGGCGCGGTGCACGCTCCCGAGTCGGACGATCGCGTCCCTCCGGCATGGCCGCCCGGCGGCGCCGCCCTGCGCGTCTTCGAGGAACCGAAAGGGCATGTCCGGCTCGCCTGGTCGGCGGCGATCGACCCCGAGGGAGTTTACGGCTACTGGGTCGAGCGCGCGGCGGAGGGAGGCCCGTGGGAATTGATCAGCGCCACGCGCGCGGACATGCATGCGACGTTCCAGGACGGTTCCGCGGTGGCGGGAACGGTGTATCGATATCGAGTCCGCGCCTACGATTTGGCGGGCAACAAGAGCGAGCCATCCAACGTGGTCGATTTCCGATTACCGATGTCCGATGTCCGATAGCCGATTTAGATGCGTAAATTGCGAGGACCTGCATGGCCATCCCCGTCATCGACGCTCATGTGCATATCCAACCCTGGGACATGATCAAGCCCGGGGCTTTGAGGCTCATGCAGGGAAAACGGACCGATTTCCAGGAGCTTCACGAAATCATGTACTCGCCGCCCAAGCTCCTGAAGCATCTCGATCGCGAGGGCATCGAGCGGATCGTCACGGTCAATTATGTCAGCCCGGACATCATGGGGTTCACGGAAGCGGTCAATTGGTACGCCGCCGATTACGCCCGGCAGTGCGAAGGGCGCGTCCTTCCGATCGGGTCCGTCCATCCGAATCGAACGAAGGACGCGGCGCGCGACATCGACGAACTCATCGAGATGGGCATCCGCGGGATCAAGTTTCATCCCTCGCACCAGCCGTGCTATCCCAACGCCTACCGGGAAGGTCACCAGGGACAGGAGACGATCTATCGCAAATGCCAGGAAGCCGGGCTGGTTCTGATGATCCATACGGGAACCTCGATCTTTCCCGGCGCGCGGAACGTCCACGCGGATCCCCTTTATTGTGACGACATCGGCGTGGACTTCCCGAATCTCGACGTGATCCTGGCGCACGGTGGGCGGCCGTTGTGGATGGAGACGGCGATGTTCCTGGTGCGCCGCCATCCGCGCTTCTACATGGACATCTCGAGCATCCCGCCGCAGAGCGTTCCCAAGTACTTTCCCAAACTGGAATCGATCGCGGATAAGGTGCTGTGGGGCAGCGACTGGCCCGCCCCCGGCGTGCCCGGCATGCGCGAAAACGCGGACCGCTTCCTGGCGCTGCCGTATTCGGACGAGGTGAAGCGGAAGATTCTCTACGAGAATGCGAAGAGTTTGTATCGATTAACCTGAAGCAAGTTTTATTTTACGCCGCGCCCACGTCGACCTTCATCCTGAGGCCTGCCCCATCCACCAACTCCTGAAGAGATAGTTCCACGAACTGCTCGGGCGACCGCCTCAGGATTTTGGCGAACCGCGCGGCCCGTTCGGGACTGACGAAGAGCGAATGAGACTGTGTAAAGGAGATCAGGTCATGTGGTATGCGTCGATCATCACGACTTGCATCCTCTTGACCTCGTCAGCCTGGGCCCAGGAGCCGGTGCGGATCACCTCGACGGCGGATTTTGAACAGGGCAACAATGAAGGATTGGTCTCAACGGCTGGAAATAAGGTCCGCTCCGGCATTCAGCAATGGCGTAGTCCCGGTGCTGATGAACACACCGCCATCGATCGCCGCGAACGAAACTAGCAACCCTGGCGGCTGCGGCTCCGTTGGCCTCGAGGCGCTCTTCATCATTCCTATTCTGCGGCGGCTGCGTGGCAGGGGTGGTTCGCTCTCTTTACCGTGAAACTCCGCTCTTGATCCCGAGATCGGCTATCTGCTGCTATTGGGCAAGCCTCTCGAAAAGCGCGGTTGTCCACGCCAACGCGAGAAGCAGTTCGGAAAGCTTCTGGGGCGTCAGAGCGCCGTAACGCTTAAGCAAATATGCCGTTTCCACCGGCTGAACAAGATGGCATTGAGCCACGCTGTCCGCCGGAAGCCCGCCTTCCCCCTGAGACAGAAAAACGTGGTTCGCCCACTTCCGCCGTTCCTGGATGCGGGAAGACGTACAGGGGACGGCGAGAACCAATCGCCCTTTGTTCAGTTCGTCTCTGGAAACTACGATGGCGGGCCTTTCCCACCCCTCTTGGAAAGCTGTAAACCAAACCTCGCCTTGGCGAGGGTTCACGCATCGGCCCTCTCTTCGAACTTGAGATGGCGCGCCAGCCGACCCCTTGTGGCACGAACGAACTCAACATCCTCCTGTTCCGCCTTGGTGGATACTTGAAAACCCTTTGCGACCACCGGAACAGGGATCACAATCACTCTTTGCCCTTCCGGAAAAATTCTTTTACGGGCGAGCCGGACAGATCCTTTTTCAACTTTGCCTTTAATGGCGATCATCGATAGGAAAGTACCAAATCAACGGGAAGCGATCCAATGCTTTAAAGCGCTTAACAGCCTCCCTATCTTCCCATCCCGTCGCGGCTGCGGGGCAGGTTCCTTCTCGCTCCGTTGAATCCACTGTGTTGCGAGGACCTGGCTCGACGCAGCGCCAGCCTGCGAGCTTCAAGACTTTCGCATACGTGGTTTCGTCAATCCAAGAGTTTCCAGCGGCTTGGCCGTTTTGGCAGTTCATGCTACGAGACCCCGCCGCGCCCGCTCCACCATGAAGGCGACCGCCGGCCTCATGTGCACCGGCTCCAGCTTCACGGCGGGATGAGCGGAGGCCCACACCCGGAAGATCTCATCGGCAAAACCCTGTCCAACCTCATTCACGCCCGAGAAGTTGAGCACCACCTCGCGGAAGCGATCCAGACCGTTCAGCAGCCGCTTGGCCTCCGACCGCGACATGAATCGATCGCCGATCGAGAACAGCTTCACCACGATGCGCGTGCGCGAAAATTCGTAGTCCCGCGTGTATTCGGCGAAGAGGTCCGCCAGCGTGCCGCTCTTGAATCGACCCACTTCAAAGCGCGCTCGTGTGCCGCGCCGGTCGGGAACGTGCGCCGCCGAAACGTCGCTTCGCCGATTGTCCACCCGCCAACACAGGCCGCCGCTTTCGATCTCAAAATAGTCCGCGATCTTGGACACGAAAAACAACCCCTCGCCCGTATGGCGCGCCGGGTCCGTCGTCACTTTGCCTTTGGATATCTCCTGAATCGCCGCGAACGCATCCGGCAATCCCAACTTGCAGCGCACATGTTCAAAGATCCCGACGCCGTCGTCCGATACTTCGAAGATGATCGAATCGGGATGGGGGAGAAAGCGGACCTCCACCGCCTCCGCGCCGGAGTGGTCGATGGCGTTGTTGACCAGTTCCGTGAAGGCGTAATGCGCGATCCGCTCGACGTTGTCGGACAGGGTCTCCAATGCGGCCGCCCGGCCATGCACATCTTCCCACACCTTGTCCTCCTCCAAACCCTGCCGCCGGTATTTGAAGCGATCCTCCGCAAGCCCCTTCGGGAGATAGACGCTCCCTCGTCCCGCTCCCTCACGCCGTAGGATTCCCTCGCGCGCCAGAGCGGCCAAGTGACGGTGCGCCGCCTGGCGCGTTATCCCTACGGCACTAGCAAGCTCACCGCTACGAATACTTTCTTTCTCGCCCAATAATTTGTTTACGATTTCTCCGATACGTTTACGCCCTGGACGCATAAACGTAACTATATAT
>JACQVR010000011.1 GCA_016209705.1 Planctomycetota bacterium | reverse complement strand
GGCCACGTCGCTCTTGATCATGTCCCAATAGTCCTCGACCAGCGGAAGCTGCCAGATTTTCTCTCCCGCGGCCCGACCGGACGCGATCAATCCGTTCACCAGATCCTGGTCGGTTCCGAAGACGCCGCTGACCTCCGGGCCCAGCGCCACGACGCAGGCGCCGGTCAGCGTGGCGACATCGACGGCGATGTCCGGCTTGAGCTTGGACGCGTAGGAAAGGGCGTCGGAAAGCACAAGCCGGCCTTCCGCATCCGTGTTGACGATCTCCATCGTCTTGCCGTTCATGGCCCGCAACACATCCCGGGTCTTGTACGCGCTCCCTCCGGGCATGTTTTCGGTGGCGGCGAAGACGCCGTGCACGTGAATGCGCGGCTTCAGTTCCCGCAACGCCCGGAAGATGCCGATCACGCACGCGGCGCCGGACATGTCATTCTTCATGTTCAACATCCCATCCGCCGGCTTCAGGCAAAGCCCGCCGCTGTCGAACGTGATTCCTTTGCCGATGATCGCCACGGTCTTCTTGGCGCCAGCCGCCCGATAGGATAGGTGCACGAATCGCGGAGGTTCCGCGCTGCCGGCGGATACGCCCAGGAGACCTCCCATCCCCAACCGTTTCGCCTGCGTTTCGTCGAAGACGCGAATGGACATGGACCGCTCGCCGCGCACGGCGCGCGCGGCCTCCGCCGCGAGGAACCTCGGCGTGCAGACGCTGGGAGGTTCGTTGACCAGATTCCTCGCCAGGCACGTCGCCTCGGCGAAGATCCGGCCGCGTTCGGCGCTTTTTTCCATCGCCTGGGCTTCCGCCGGCGACTCGGCCACGAAGCGGAGGCGGTCGATCCGGTGGACCGCCCCGTTGAGCTTGGACTTGTACTTGGTGAATTCATACAAGGCCAGCAGGACGCCTTCGGTCACCGCCTGGGCCTGATCCGCGAGCGATACATTCCGCCCCGACTCGTCCGGCGGCACGACGGTCACGTCCCCGCCCCTGAGGGATTTGATCCGGTTCGCGGCCTGCCCGGCGGCGCGGCGCAGCTTTTCTCCGTCGAATTTGGGGCGCTTTCCGAGCCCCACTACGACGACCCGGAGGGCGGGCCGGCCGTCCGCCGGATAGAAGACCAGCACGGATTTCTCCTTGCCCTTGAAGTCTTCGTTGCGGGCCGCCTCGGCGTATGATTTCTCCAGCGCCGCGGCCGGCGGGGCCCAGCGGCCGGCGGGACTCCGTTCATCCTCGAACGCGAACAGCAGAAACGTTTCGATCGGAAGGCGCAGCGACGCACGTCGTTCGGCGGCGAGTTTCATAAGCTCCTCGAATTTCTGGAACGGGGCAGGGGGATTGTAGAGAAAGAAAGAAGCGGGTTCAAACGAACCTACCGCAAGGGCCGCTGGAAGTGGTCGAGAGCCGATCCGAGATGCTTCAGCCCGGTGCGCAGGAGATCCGCCTCCACGCCCAGGGAGATGCGGATGAATCCACGGAGCCAGAAATAGTCGCCGGGCACCACCAGGGTGCCGTGCTTCTCGCGCAGATAGTTCGACAGGTCCACGGCATCGATCTTGGGCGGCAAGCGCACGACGGCCACCGTGCCGCCCTCCGGCTCGACCCAACCGCACCCTTCGCGCCGGCGGATCCATTCTCCGAGGATTTTGAGGTTTTCCTGCACGATCCGGCGGCTGCGATCGAGGAGCGTGTCGGCCTTCGCCAACACCGCCAAGGCCAAGGATTGGCTGGGGGCCGAAATGCCTCCCGAGATGTAGTCCTGAATTTGAGCGATTCGCTCCACGATGGATTCCGGCGCCACGACCCAGCCGATGCGCAGCCCGTCGAGCCCGTACACCTTCGATACGCTGCCGATGGAGATCATGTGATCGCCGTAGCGGACGGCCGGCTTGTGCCCCGGAGAGAAGGCGTTGTCGAGAGAGACCTCGCTCACGATGACGCGGGCGCCGTGGTCGCGGGCGATCTGCCCGAGCGTGAGCATCTTGTCGGGATTCGTGGCGACGCCGCTGGGGTTGTGGAAATTCGTCATCAGAAGCACTTTGGTGCGCCGGCTGACGCGCCGCTCCAGCGCTTCGAGGTCGATTTGCCACCCGTGCTCGAACCGCCGTTCGATCGTCTTCACTTCGGCGCCGAGATGCAGCGGCACGCGGTAAAGCGGCTCATAGTTGGGCGCTTCCAGCAGCACTTCCTCGGCCGCGAGAAGGGTGGCGGCGCACGCCAGATAGATTCCCATGGTGGCCCCGTTGGTGATGAAGACGCGTTCCGGCGACACGCCGTACCTCGCGGCGAGCAGCTTGCGCAGGCCCGGATGGCCCAGAGAATCCATGCGCCGGACATCCACCGCGTCCCCCGACAGATCCAGTTCGTCGCGAGTGAGGGGTTTGAGGTTCGATCGAGCCAGGTCATATCGAACCGAGCCCATGTACCGGCGAGCCCATTCCAAATAGTTGATCTTGGTGAAAATCATGGAATCGCACCACAAAGAACTGCGGAACGGGGTTACGGCGCTTCGAGCGCTTCGAAAAAATCGACGGCGACGGAGGGACCTTCATGTCCCGACCCGGCCAACCGGTAGTTGTGCAACACGCCCCCGACCCTTACCTGCTGTCCCACGTACCGGAACCAATCGTCGCCGCGTTTGAAGAGATCGAAGTGAGGAAGGTACAACACAAGGCCGTGCCTGAGGGTGAGGACCCCGAGACGGCCCTGGATGTGGTCGAACGTGCCGGTCAATTCGACGCGCTGGCCCGCGAACCGATCCAAGTCGCCCCAATCTCGGGCTTCGTTCGGGTCCTGGATGGGGACCCGTTCCTCGACCATGGGCAAGTCCTCACGTTCCGGCGCCGCATCCCACGGTTTTTGCGAAACCGCGCGGATTCCCCCGCCGTTCGGCTCGGCGGAGCCGCCGGACGAGGCGCAGCCTTCGACGAGAAGGGCCGCTCCCAGGATCACGAAGATAGGTTTCATCGCGTCTTCATGAATTATATCCTCGGCGCGCCTCCATCGGGAGAATTTCTGGCCAGCGCGTCGGGGGCATGCTATCGTCCGGGCATGCCCACCATCCAGGCCGTTCGGGCGCGGGAGATTCTGGACTCGCGCGGTTTTCCAACACTGGAAGTGGAGGTTCATCTCGAAGGAGGAACGCGAGGTCGAGCCGCCGTACCCTCGGGCGCATCGACGGGAGCGCATGAGGCTTTGGAGCTGAGAGACGGCGACGCGCGCCGTTTTCGGGGGAAGGGAGTCCTCAAGGCCGTCGCGAACGTCACCGAGGCGATCGCGCCGAAATTGGCGGGTCTGGAGGCCGGCCGCCAGAAGCTGATCGACGAGATCTTGCTAGAACTGGACGGCACGCCGAACAAGTCCCGACTGGGCGCCAACGCCATCCTGGGAGTATCGCTCGCGGTGGCGCGGGCCGCGGCGGAGGCGGAGGGAAGGCCGCTCTATGAGGCGCTGGGGCGCGGTCGCGGCGTCACGTTGCCCGTGCCGTTCATGAACGTGATCAACGGCGGCGCCCATGCGGACAATCCGTTGGACTTCCAGGAGTTCATGCTGGTTCCCGGCGGATTCGCCTCGTTTCGCGAGGCGTTGCGCGCCGGGGTCGAGTCGTTCCACGCGCTCAAGTCCATTCTGCGCTCGCGGGCGAAATCCACGGCCGTGGGCGACGAGGGGGGGTTCGCGCCTGATGTGAAGTCGGCGGAGGAAACCCTGGAGCTGCTGGCGCGGGCGATCGAGGAGGCGGGGTACGCGCCCGGCCGGCAGGTGGCGCTGGCGCTGGACGTCGCGTCGAGCGAGCTTTTTCAAGACGGCGCCTACGTATTCAAGAAATCGGATCGAAGCCGGCGGTCGGCGGACGAGCTGATTGCGCTATATGAAAAACTGTGCGGCGAGTGGCCGCTGGTCTCGATCGAGGACGGACTGGCGGAAGACGATTGGGACGGCTGGAGGCGCCTGACGGAGCGTCTGGGCGGCAAGGTGCAACTTGTCGGGGACGATCTGTTCGTGACCAACACGGAACGGCTGCGGCGGGGCCTCCGCGAAAAGATCGCCAACGCGATCTTGATCAAGGTGAATCAAATCGGAACGCTAACGGAGACGGTGGAGGCGGTCCTGATGGCGCAACGGGAAAAGTACGGCGTCGTCATTTCGCATCGATCGGGAGAGACGGAAGACGTGACGATCGCCGACCTCGCCGTGGGCCTCAACGCGGGCATGATCAAGACGGGCTCGGCGAGTCGCTCCGAGCGGACGGCGAAATACAATCAGCTCCTACGGATCGAAGAGGAGCTGGGACCTCGGGCGCGGTTCGCCGGATTCGAGGCGCTGGCGCGGTCATGACGCGGCGCCGGGCGGTCTTGGTGATCCTGGACGGATGGGGCATCCATCCTCGCCGGGAAGCGAACGCCATCGAGCTGGCGCGCACTCCGATATGGCACGATCTGGTCGCGCGGTATCCGACCACCGAGCTGGACGCGTCCGGGGAAGCGGTGGGCCAGCGGCCCGGCGTCATGGGCAACTCCGAAGTGGGGCATCTCAACATCGGCGCCGGTCGGCTCGTAGGGCAGGATATCACCCGAATCGACCGCTCGATCGCCGACGGGTCGTTCTTTCGCAATCCGGCGCTCGTCGAGGCGTTCGAGGCCGCGCGCCGGAACCACGGGCGCGTGCATCTGATGGGGCTGGTTTCGGACGGCGCCGTCCATAGCGCGGAGAGCCACTATCAAGCTCTGATCGAGATGGCGCGTCGCCGCGAGGCGCCGATCGCCTTCCATGCCTTCCTGGATGGGCGGGATTCGCCGAATCATTCGGGCGCCGGATTTCTCCGCAGGCTCGGGGTGATTCCGTCCACAGTGATGGGACGCTACTGGGCGATGGATCGCGACAAGCGCTGGGAGCGCACCGAACGCGGCTGGCGGGCGATCGCGCTCGGCGAAGGGCGTCGCGAGGAAGACCCCGCCGGCGCCGTGGAGGCCGGATATGCGCGCAGCGAGTTCGACGAGTTCGTCGCTCCCATGGTTCATCCCGGGTATGTCCCTCTGGCGGACGGCGACGCGGTGATCCACTTCAATTTCCGGGCGGACCGGGTGCGGGAGCTGGCGCGCGCCCTGACGGAGCCGGAGTTCTCGGAGTTTGCCCGGCCCCGATTCCCCCGCGTCGGGTTCACCGGCATGGTCCGATATCACGAGTCGTGGACGCACCTTCCGTGCGCCTTCGAACCACTGCGCATGAAGAACCTTCTGGGACAAGTCATCGCCGACCACGGCTTGAAGCAACTTCGAGTGGCCGAGACGGAGAAGTACGCGCACGTCACGTTTTTCTTCAACGGCGGAAGCGACGCCCCGTACCCGGGAGAGGAACGCATCCTCGTGCCGTCGCCCAAGGTGGCGACGTACGACCTGAAGCCGGAAATGAGCTGCGCCGAAGTCACGGATCACGTCGTGCGCGCCATCGGCGCCGACGTGTACGGGCTCATCGTCGTCAACCTGGCGAACGGAGACATGGTCGGCCACACGGGCGTGCTCGAAGCCGCGATCCGGGCCTGCGAGGCGGTGGACGAGGCGCTCGGGCGAATGCGCGACGCCGCGCGCTCTAAGGGCGTCCCGCTCCTGATCACCGCCGATCACGGGAACTGCGAAGAAATGATCGACGCGCGGACCGGCCGGCCACACACCTATCACACCACGAATCCCGTCCCGTTCGTCCTGGTGGACGAGACGCGAGTCGGCGCCGCGCTCCGCCGCGGAGGTTCGTTCCGCGACATCGCCCCCACCCTCCTGCACCTCCTGGACCTCCCGGCCCCCCCCGACATGACGGGCCACAGTCTGTTACAATAAGTTTTGAGAATATTTCGTAACGTTACAAT
>JACQVR010000002.1 GCA_016209705.1 Planctomycetota bacterium | reverse complement strand
CATTCGATCTCTCGTGGACTGGGGACTCGGTCGAACGTGGGCTTCGGGGTGTCCGTCATGCGTTCCTCCTTTTATTGGTTCGGAGGAACTATCGCGCGCCCGTCAGGGGGTGGGGAAGATGCGGTTTACTGGACGGTTACGATTTTTTAAGGAGATCAGGAGAAAAGGGGGATAGGAAGATGTAGTTTTGGAGAGTCAGGGATCGTAAAAAACAAGTACTCTTTTTTTCTGATCAACCGCCAAATCGCCATCGGGGGGTCTCTTTTGGCGAACGTTTTAGCGGTTTGGCCGCTTCGGCGGTTCAAGTCTTTCACCAGAAATCGATCCTTCCGATCTCCATATCTTCAAAATCTACACATCTCCAAAATTTTGCTCCGTGTCTCCGTGGTGAACTTCTTCTCCGCGAGCTCCGGGTCATCCGTGTCCTCGACATCGGACGCGGGACGCGGGACATGGGGCTTCGGACTTCGGACATCGGACTTTTTAGTCCATCTCGCGGAACAGGGCCGTGCGGTCCTTGAAGGTTTTCGCCTCGCCGTCGCCGAACTTGGCGCGCAGGAGTTCCGTGACCGTGCGGATGAATCCGTCCAGGTCGCCGGGACGCCCGCCCACGCCGATCCACAGCTTCTCGAACTTGGAGGCGCCAGTTTTCAGATAATACTGCTCGAAGTCGCACCCTCCCTGGCCATAAGGGAAGGCGCGATCGACCTCCCGGACCGCCTCGATCGCCTTGTCGAGCTTCGACCGCTCGGCCTCCGTCAGCTGGGCGCGGATGAGATTGAAGTAGCCCAGGACGAGGTTGTTCTGCGCGTCGACCCGGAAGAAGTAGTCGCCCGTCCGGCAGGAGCGCAGTTCGAACCCGAATTCGTAGACGGCCTGATCCGGCGCCACTTTCGCATTGGACGGGATGCGATCGCGCCAATCGGGCATGCGCTTGGCGATCCATTCCTCCCAGCGCTTCAGTCCGGCTTCGCGCCGGGCCGCGGGCTCCCACGGCTTGAATCCGAAGTCGTCGCCCGAAATCGTTTTCAAGAACGTCCAGGCGTCCTCGCGCGCGAGCTGGCCGTAATCGATGTCGAACCACGCGACGCTCGAACGCAGCGACTCGACCAGGACCGGCAGGCCCGACTCGTCGCCGAAGGCGTACATCGTCTTGGCGGCCTGCGCGCGGACGTCGTAAATCTCGTCGTTCAGCAGTTTGCGGATTTCCGGAAGCGATTCGCGGTCGTCGAGCTTTTGAAGCCCCTGGATGGCCGCGGCCCGGACGCCCCATAAATGGTCCTTGAGGCTCTTGCGCAGGAGGTCCCGATGCTCCTTCGCCTCCTGCTGCGCCAGCGAGCGGGCCGCCGCGGGACGCCAGTAGAAATCCTTGTTCTCCACGAGCCTCGCGCACAGGTTCGCCAGCCGCTCGTCCGGAATGGATCCGAAAAGCTCGGTGCACGCCAGGGTCAGAGCGTTCGGCCCCTTGCGCTCGACGAAATCGAGCAGCGCGGAGACGGCGGCCGCCCCCCGATTCTTCAGCCGTTCCACCGCTTGGACCTGGAACTGCGGCTTGTCGCTGTTGGCGTATTCGACTTCCTTGCGGATCTTTTCCGCCTCGACCGCTTCCCCCGATTGGAAGAGGGGGAATCCTCCGATCGCCAGCACGACCATCGCCGTCGTTTTCATGGGTTGATCACCTTTGCGTCGTCCAACCAATAGAGTCCCAGAAGCCAGTCGCCGTCCCACCGTTCGTCGATCTTGAGCGTGCCTTCGATCGTCACCGGATCGCTCGTGTAGTGGGTCTTTTCCCCCCCGTTCAGCTTGACTTGAAAGAAGTGGTTCAGCAGCGGCCGCCGGCCGAAACAGCAGGAAGCGCGGTCCTTGACCAGTTCGAATTCCTCGATGTCCCGAATCTGCCGCCCCGGGTTCATGAATCCGACGGTCTTCACCCGCTTGCCGTTCCATTTCAGGACTTCCTCGGGCAGCGTCATGCGCTCTTGATATTCGAAGCTGCCGAAGACGTTCATGTCGACCGTCGGAGTCTCCGGCGGCGCCGCCGGACCTTCAGGGCGGCCGCACGCCGCGAGGGCCGCAAGAAGAACGAACGCGAACCGTTTCATGACGTAGATGATACGCACGACGCAACTTCTCCTTTGAGCGACAGCCGTTGACCGCTGACCGTTGACCCGGTTTCATTGACGGCGAAGCCGTACGGTCAACGGTTGACGGTCAACCGTCAACGAAGGCTACACGGTGGGACTCAGCCCTTCCGCGATGTCCGTTCGATAGGCCTTCAGGGCGGGCAACAAGCCGATCAGGACGCCCAGCACCAACAATCCTCCGATGATGACGAATTCCAGCGGATGAAACGCCCAGCCGGTGATGGGAATTCCCGCCTGAGCTTTCAGGATGCCGCCGGACAGCTCGGCCATCGCATGGCCCCCGATCACTCCCACCCCGCCCCCGATCAGGCACAACGCGGTGGCTTCGAGAACGATAATAGCAAGGATCGTGGTCCGCCGCGCGCCCAGCGCGCGCATGATCGCGATCGGCCGCCGCCGCTCGCTCATCGAGTTGTAGATCGAAACCAGAATGGAGACCCCCGCCACCAGGATCACCAGGACGCTGACCGCCAGCAGGAGCTTGTCCACTTTCCCGATCATTTCGAACAGCTCCGCCACCACCTGGGCCGGAACCACCGCCATGGCGTCCGGCCGGCGATTCAGATCGTAGGCGAGGTCGCGCGCCGCCAGCCCGCCCCGCGTTTTCAGGATCGCCGCCGAGATCTCCGGACCGCGCCCCTCTTCCCCGGGGCGGACGTGACCCTTGATCGAGAAAAAGCTCTCCAGATTGATGAAAATGGCGCGGTCGTTGGGCGTGCCCGTGGGCTTCAGGACGCCGGTCACCGTCCACACCTCTTCATGCTTCTCCGTACCCGGGCCCTCTTCGACGCCGTGGGCGGCCTCGAACGTCGACCCCACTTTGAGGCTCGTCCGGGCCGCGACCGTGCTGCCGATCACGGCCTCGAATTTCATCCCTTCATGATCGTGATCGTGATGGGATGAGGAAGTCATGACGTGTTCCAGCATCTCTTCGGAAAATGAAAACGCCCGCCCTTCCGCCAGCTCGAACCTCTGGTCGGGAAGGATCTCGAACTCCGTGATGAAGCGGTCGGAAGTGCCGACGATCCGGAATCCCTGATATGAATCGCCGACGGCCACGGGGATGACCATCTTGACGCGGCGGTCTCCGGCTAACTCGCGGTACAGGGAATAGGGGATGTTTCCCTGCGACTGGTCCATGTGATAGACGGTATTGAGCACGAGTTGAAGCGCGCTTCCCCGGGAACCCACGACCAGCTCGTACCCGAACGCGCTCTGACTGAATCCCGCCTGGCTCTGCTCCTTGAGCGTGAGGATGCCGACCACGACCGCCACCCCGAGGGCGATCGAGGCCGCCGTCAGCGTGGACGCCAGCGCCCGCTGCCGGAGGTTCTTGCGAACGATGGTCACCAGAGTCATAACGTAGAGAACCGTGGTGCGAGAACTCGGAGGAAACGGAGTTCGCGGAGCGCGGATTTATCACGGAAGCACGGAGGCACGGAGAGAAATTCTCCGGGATTTATTTTTTCCATGAACCGCCAAACCGCCAAATCGCCAGTGAAGGAACGTGCGAAGAGAGTAGCCGCACCGCGACGACCCTCTTTTCGTGACCGGTTGTTTGGCGTTTTTGCGTTTTGGCGGTCCATCTTGATCAATTCTGAAGCTTGGACAGGTCGAACACGTCCGGGAATCTCGCCACCACCTGAGGCTGGTGCGTGACCAAGAGCAGCGTCTGCCCCCCTTCGCGACAGATCTCCTTCAAAAGATCCACGATCGTGTCACCGGCGGCCGGATCGACGTTGCCCGTCGGCTCGTCCGCCAGGATAAGCGACGGCCGGTTGGCGAGCGCCCGTGCGATGGCCACGCGTTGCTGCTGCCCGACGGACAGTTCCGACGGCCGGTAGCGCATGCGTTCCTTCAATCCCACCCGCTCCAGAAGCGACGCCGCGCGCGCCTTTTCTACATGTCCGGCGAAGAGCATGCCCAGGAGCACGTTCTCCAACGCGCTGAATCCCTGGAGGAGGTTGAACGTCTGGAACACGTACCCGATGTGCTTCGCGCGGAAGCGATCGCGGGCCGGCTCCGAGAGCGCGCCGAGGTTGGTGCCGTCGATGATCACGGTTCCTTCGTCCGGCGTCACGATTCCGCCGAGCAGATTGAGCAGCGTCGATTTGCCCGAGCCGCTCTGACCCGTGATCACCCATTGGGCACCGTCGGGAATGTCCAATCGGCGGATCCGGATGACGTCGTGCATCGCGCCCTCCGGAGTCCGATACGATTTGCGAAGTTGTTCCAGCGTTATGGCCATGAGTTTCGTCCAGATTGTATGTCGTGGCCCGCGCCGTTCCACTGTTTCTCGACGCGGGCGGCGGCCGATCGTAGGATTTCTACCTTCTACTACTACGTGCAAAAGAGGCGAGTGTCACCATGCGACTTCTGACGATCGTTGTCCTTCTGGCGGCGTGGGGAGCCCAAGACCGGAGAGGCCCGCCCACCGTCGCGATCCGCGGAGCGAAGATTTTCACGGATGCCGGAACCGTGATCGAGGAAGGCACGATCGTGCTGCGCGGCGGGTTCGTGGAATCGGTGGGAGCGGATTCGTCCCTCCCCGCCGACGCGGAGGTGATCGAAGGGAAGGGGCTCTTCGTCTATCCGGGCTTCATCGACGGAGGGTCGGCCGCGGGACTCGGAAAAACCCAACGCAGTCCCGAGGAACGGCGGGAAGCGGAAGCCACGCCGGCCGACCACGCGCGCCAGGTGCCCGTGGGGATGCAGCCCGCGAACCGCAAGGGAATCCGACCGGAGTTTTCGGCGGCGGAAGAAGTGGCGCTCTCGGAGGAGCAGATCAAGAAAATTCATCAAGGTGGATTCACGACCGTCCATGTCGCGGCAGCTCAGGAATACCTCGGAGGCTCGGGCGCGCTCGTTTCGGCGAACGGGGGGCCGCGGCGTGAAAGCGTCGTGCGCGCGCCGACCGGAATGGCGGGATCGTTTCGAAGCTACGGGGACGGTTATCCGTCCACGACCATGGGCGTCCTGACGCATCTGCGCCAGGTCTTCCTCGACGCCCGCCATCTGCGCGAGCTTCGCGCCCGGTACGAGAAGGATCCTCAAGGCGTTCCGCGTCCGCCCGCGGACCCCGCGCTGGAAGCGCTGTGGCCGTTGCTGGACCGGACGGTCCCCTGGTTCATGGAAGCCAACACGGCGAACGAGATCGATCGGGCGCTGTCCTTGGCTGAAGAATTCAAACTGGACCTGGTGATTACGGGAGGACGGGAAGCGGGATTGCTGGCGGACCGCCTCAAGGCCGCGGGCGTTCCCGTCGTGATCGGCTTGAAGCTTCCTCCCGAGCCCAAGCGGCCCAAGAAGCCGGCGCCTCCGAAAGCCCGCGATCCGAACGACCCTCCGGAATATCAGGAAATTCCGAAACCCAAGAAGCAGTACCAGGACGAAAAGCGCGAATGGAAGCGCCTGGTTCGCGGCGCGACGACGCTCCACGAGAAGGGCGTGCCTTTTTGCTTCTCGACGCGCGGACTGCCGGACCCGACCTCCGCGCTGAAGAAGATCTCCGTGCTGGTGAACCATGGATTGGCGCCCGAGGCGGCGCTTCGGGCGCTGACGGCGGCGCCCGCCCGGCTTTTCCGATGCGGCGCCCTTCTGGGAACCCTGGCTCCCGGACGGCCGGCGAACGTGACGGTGCTCACCGCGCCGATCGGTTCTCCGGAAGCGAACGTGCGCTACGTCTTCGCGGACGGCTTCAAATTCGCCTATGAATCCCGGGAAAAGGCGGCGGGCCCGCCGGAGATCGACTTGACGGGCGTCTGGAAATTGACGGCGGACGAGTCCGACCTGGGGCCTTTGGAGATCACGCTCACGCTGACGCAAAAGGGGAGCGATCTCGCCGGCACGGCGACGTCCAAGCTCTTCGAAGAGGGCGCCGTGTCCTTCGGTCGGGTCGGCGGGAAGAAATTCCGCTTCCTCTTGAAAGCGAAGCTCGAAGGAGAGGATGTTCTTTTCGAATTCCGGGGAGAGATGAAGGAAGGCCAATGCCAGGGGACCGTCAACGGCCCCCCCGGGGATGAGGTGGCATGGAAGGCGAAGAAGCCTGAGTGAGAATCACGAATTACGAATCACGAATTACGAATGATGAATCGAGAGCCGCTATGGAACTTCGCAGCTTCATTGGTTTCTTGTTGACCCTGATTCTCGCCGGAGCGTCCGTGGGTCTTCCTCAGGACTCCACTCTCAGCGACGTCACCGACGCGGACGTGGAGACGGACGCCGATCGCGCGCCGAAGACGCGGACGGGCGGGAACGCGCTCATCCGCAACGCGACGGTCATCACCGTCGGTCCCGCCGGCACGATCGCCGGCGGATCCGTGCTCGTCCGCGACGGAAAGATCGCGGCGCTAGGACGCGATCTGGAGGCTCCGGCGGGCGTGACGGTGATCGATGGGACGGGGCTGTACGTGATGCCGGGGATCATCGACTGCCATTCCCACATCGCCAACGAGGGCGGATTGAATGAATCCACTCAAGTGGTCACGCCCGAGGTGCTGGTCCGCGACACGTTGCGGCCGGACGATCTTTCGATCTGGCGGGCGGCGGCGGGCGGCGTGACGGCGGCGAACGTCCTTCACGGCAGCGCCAACGCGATCGGCGGCCAGAACGCGGTGATCAAGATGCGCTACCGCGCGCCGTCGCCGTCGGCGCTCCTCTTCGAGGGCGCGCCGCTCGGAGTGAAGTTCGCGCTGGGGGAGAATCCCAAGCAATCGAACTGGGGTCGCCGCGGCAACCGGTTCCCCAATACGCGCTCCGGCGTGGAGGCGGCGATGCGTCGCGCGTTCACCGAAGCGCAGGAGTACCGCCGCGTCTGGGCGGAGTACGGAACGAAGCGCGCCGCGGGGGAGAATCCCCTTCCGCCGCGCCGCGACCTGCGGCTGGAGGCGCTTGTCGGGATCATGGCCGGGGACATCCGCGTGCACTGCCACTGCTACCGCGCCGACGAGATCCTCATGGTGATGAAGGTGGCGGAAGATTTCGGATTCCGCATCGCGACGCTTCAGCACGTGCTGGAAGGCTACAAGGTGGCCCCGGAGATCGCCGCGCACGGGGCGGGAGCGTCCAGCTTCAGCGACTGGTGGGCGTACAAGATCGAAGCGTACGACGCCACGCCCTACAGCCCGGCGCTGATGCACGAGGCGGGCGTGAACGTCTCGCTCAACTCGGACAGCGGGGAACTGATGCGGCACCTGTATGTCGAGGCGGCCAAGGCCGTGAAATACGGCGGCGTGCCGGAGATCGAGGCGCTCAAGATGATCACCCTCAACCCGGCGCGGCAGCTCGGGATCGCGGCGCGCGCGGGGTCGATCGAGCCGGGCAAGGACGCCGACTTGGCGCTCTTCAACGGCCATCCGCTGTCGCCCTACAGCCGTTGCGTGATGACGCTCATCGACGGCGAGGTCGTTTTCGAGCGGCCGGACGTGTCCAATCACGCCACGGCGGGATTCGATCCCGCCCAGCGCGTTCGCCGCGCGCCGATGGAGATTCCGCGCAGCGGCGTGTACGCTATTCAGGAGGCCGCCATCTTTCCGGTCTCCGGTCCGCCCCTTCCCCGGGGCACGCTGGTGATCCGCGACGGCCGGATCGAATCGGTCGGAGACGGCCCACCGCCGCAGGACGCGACGATCATCAACGGGGCGGGGCTTTCGGTCTATCCGGGTCTCATCGATACGGGCACGTCGATCGCGCTCACCGAGATCGGATCCGTGTACGGCACGCGCGACGAGGCCGAAATCGGATTCATCCAGCCGGACTTGAAGGCGTCGACGGCGCTCAACCCGCATTCGGAGCTCGTACCGGTAGCTCGAGCCAACGGCCTGACCACGGTAGTCAGCTCCCTGGAGGGCGGATTGATCTGCGGCCAGGCGACGCTCATCCATCTTGCGGGATGGGTTCCCAACGAGATGCTCGTACGGGACCCGCTGGCGCTGGTCGTGAACTTCCCGCCGGTGCGCAAGCCGGAGAAGGATCCCGAGGAAAAGCCGCCGGCGGAGGAGAAGAAAGAGAAAGAGGACACGCGCCTCAAGGAGTTGCGGGAGTTCGTCGGCGCGGCGAAGCGCTTCGTCGCGCGGTTGGACGAAGCGAAGAAGGGCGCGATGAAGCCTCCGGAGCGGGATCTCCTGCTGGAAGCCATGGAGCCGTACCTGCGCGGCGAGCGGCCGGTGATGTTCAACGCCAACGCGGCGGACGACATCCGCGCGGCCGTCCAGTTCGCCGAGGAGTTCGGTTTGAAGCCCGTCATCGCCGGCGGGGCGCAGGCGTGGAAGGTCGCGCGTTTTCTGGCCGAAAAGAAGGTGCCGGTGCTGGTGGGATCGGTGTTCGAACTGCCCCCCGACAAGTATGATCCGTACGATTCGCCTTACGCGAACGCGGCGCGGTTGTGGAAGGCGGGCGTGAAGTTCGGGATCCGCACCGGCGACAGTTCCAACGCGCGCAATCTGCCCTATCAGGCCGCCATGGCCGCGGCGCACGGCTTGCCGCGGGAGGAGGCGCTCAAGGCGATCACGCTCTATCCGGCGCAAATCCTGGGCGTCGCGGATCAGATCGGAAGTTTGCAGCCGGGGATGCGCGCCGACGTCATCCTGACGACGGGAGACCCGCTGGAGGTCGTGACCGACGTCGTGGCGGTCTTCATTGACGGCCGGCCTCAATCGCTGGAGACGCGCCATACGCGGCTCTACGAGAAATTCCGCGGGCGGTTACAGGAACTGAAAGAGACGGGGAGGTGATTCCATGATGCACGCGGCATGGCTGATCCCGGGTTTGATGTTCATCGGCGTTCAGGAAAAAAAAGCCGAAGAGACCACGCGCGTCGCGCTGACCGTCAAGGCGATGCACTGCGACGAGTGCAAATCCTCCCTGGAGGCGAACCTCAAGGCGTTGCCGGGCGTAAAGTCGGTCGAGTTCAGCGGGGACAAGCTGACGGCGACGGTGGAGATCCTGGAGAAGCAGCCCGTTCATTTGAAATCGCTTCGGGCGTGCGTGCCAAGCGATCTCAAGCTGGAGAAGGTCGCCCTGACGATCCGGGGGAACGTGCAATCGTTTGGCATGCTCATCAGCCTGATCGCCAAGGACTCGAAAACGCAGTACGAGCTGGGCGATCGGGATCCCCAGAAGGCGGGGAAGCTGAACGAGCTGCGCGGCGCGTTGGGGGGCGGAAAGACCAAATTCAAGATCGTCGGCGAGCTGATCGAGCGCGAGAAGCGCGAGATCCTGATCGTCGATTCGTTCGAGGCGGCGGAGTGGGAGGAGGAGAAGGAAGAGGAGAAGAAAGACGAGAAGAAAAAATAAAGTGGAACCGCCAAAGCGCAACGCCGCCAAAGATCAAAGCCCATCCCCATGGCGGGCGACCCTGGATTGATTCGCTGCCTTGTCCTTCGGCACGCGAAACGCGGGAGCGTTAGCTCAGATCGACGATTCTCAACTCTTCAGATGGCGCGGCGGCGTATTCCACGAGCCACGGCAAGAAGCGCGAGCGCGGCGAGGAGCGAAAGGCCGTTCCCGAACGAGCCGCTCGCTCCACATCCGGTCCCGATGCTTCGGCCGCTGAAAGCGCCCCCCATGCGGTCAGCCTCGTTTTCAACATCAGGGTCGCTTCCCTCGCTGGGAGGCGGTGGGGGCGGTGAAGGCGGAGGGGGTGGCGGAGGAGGGGCAGCAGGCGGTGGAATCGGTTCTCCCACCGTGACGTCCGTGACGGTCGCGGGCGCCGAGGCGTCGTCCGCCTCCCGGTCATCCAGACTCAGTCGGATCCATACCCAGCGAGCCTCGCCGTCGACCGGAATGAGGCTTCCCAGCGGAATTTCATTCACGACCATGTCACCGCCGAAGACGCCGGGGTCCGCGGGCACGTCTGATTCGGACGCGATACGATACTGAAGGTGAACCTTTCCGCCATCGCCCGCCTGACCATCGACCCGAATGGAATGAACGGTTGTGTTGGTTCCTAAATCCATCAACGTGGAGAAACGCCCCTGCAAGAGTTCGGAAGTCTGCTCTCGTTCCACGTTTCCATTGAGGAGATCGCTGTCGGCGAGCGGCGCCATCCAGACGAGGAGGTCTTCCATCGTTCGGACGTACATGAAACCGCGATATGCACAGGCGGCGTGGGTGCGAGTCGTAGGCGCGTTCCATGCATTCCCAGCGACGCTGTACGGGGTCGTATCGTCCCAATCTCCAATCGTGCCGTCCGAATTGATCCAGGCGAACTTGACTTGACGCCTTGTAGGTCCTTCTCCGGCCACGTACAGGCATCCGTCGTTGGCCACAACCCCGCATGCCGCCAAATAGGATGAGCCGGTAACGCTCCAAATACCCGCCGTCCCATCCGCGCTCAGAGGCGCTTACTGTACGACGCCGCCTTCACCCGGTGCGTAAAGGAAGCCGTTGTAGGCCACTACTTCCACTGTTGAAGTTATTTATGATGAATCCAGGCGGCGCGGCTGGAATTTTCCGGGCGCGAAAGGGGGCGGAGGGAGGCCGCACGCTTTGTAGTGGTAGAAACGTGCGAGGCTATTCTCTCGCAAGTGGTAATTGATGAAGCGGACAGCGTTGATCAGTGAAGCGCTCGGGTTACGCAGTCGCTTGGCGACCGCACGAGCGACCATCGAGACCGTCAGGGTCGGCTTCTTTTTTTTCCACGCGCTTGTGCTCAAACGCGAGGAAGCCGAGCGCCAGGAGGCTGAGCGTCATGTGATGATGCCACCCAATCCAGGATCGGACCTCGTACTGCGCCAAGCCGGCGTCCTGCGTGCCCCCCTCGATGAACTCCTCGATGCGGTGGCGCATGGAGGT
>JACQVR010000090.1 GCA_016209705.1 Planctomycetota bacterium | reverse complement strand
ATGCTGACGACAGGTCCCGCCGAATTCCCAATCGCAGTCGTCCGCTTGCTCAAAACGCTTGCCTTGCGCGGTATCCTGCGTCGAGCCCTCAAACCCAGAGCCGCGGGAGGGGGGTGCAGAAAATTAGCTCGGGTTGCTTAGATGCTATCCATTCCCCGATAGATCCGTCGAGACCGATGCGCGCGACGAGGACATCACTGGAGACTAGGTTTCTACCTTGTGGAAGGACGAGCCAACGATTCCTCGTGGCTCCCTCCGAAACGGATCGCCGATGTGGGTGTGTGGACGTCTTACGGTTACGCGGGCTGGATCGTCGCCTCCGCTTCCCCGCCTCACCTCTACGTGCTCCGAAACACGTGGCAACATCTCTTCGTCTCGCAGCATCCGTTTGAGGGGCCGCGGGCAACCTCCGAGATCTCCATCCCGCGCTCGGGAGGCGACACCTGGAGCGATCCTGTTCCTCCCTACCAGTCCCGGTACGCGACCTACGTCATGTGCTATCGCCTCCGGGCGAACGGCCGAAGGCTCTTCTTCACTCAAACGCGGTCGAGCGCCGCGGGCTGGCCGAAGAGTCAAGTCACCGACGACGCCGTCGTCCTCATGAGTAAGGACGGCGGACGAACGTGGAGTCGTCTCAATTTTGCAGAAGGATTCACCGAGGACGTCCGGCTTCCGTTCGTGGCGTTCCCGGATGAATCGAGCGGCGCCGTCGTCTTTGCGTCCGGCCCGGGCGAGTTGATCTATTCAAAAGAGAGCGAACACTATCGCCGCATTCCCGACCGGAATTCGCGTCTCTGGCTCCGCCATGGCCGGCTCGACTGAATATGGGGAGCGACTTCGCCTCGATCGCCGTAAAGATAAGTAGCATCAGGAGGAAGCCATGAAGCTTTCACTCGCCACGATTCTTTGCGCGGGCCAACTTTTGGCGATGACCACCTCGCGCGGGCCCGAGTGGCCGCGCTGGCGCGGACCGGATGGCACCGGCATTTCCAAGGAGACGGAGTGGGACCCGCAGGCCTTGGCGAAAGGACCGAAGGTCAAATGGAAGGTCAACGTGGGCGAAGGCCATTCCTGCGTGTCGATCGCCGACAAGCGCCTGTACACGCTGGGGAACAAGAACAACGTCGACGTGATTTATTGCGTGGATGCGGAGACTGGAAAAGAAGTCTGGCACCACACTTATCCCAGCAAGAAAGGCAACTACCCGGGGCCGCGGTCGACGCCTGCTTTGGACGGCGACTTCGTCTACACGATGAGCCGCGACGGGCTCGCGCTGTGCCTCGACGCCAAGACCGGAAAGGTAAAGTGGCAGGTGGACCTTCTTTCCGAGCATGGGGGAAGCCACATCACCTGGGGGCTGGCGGGATCGCCGCTCGTGGTCGGAGACGCCGTTTTCTACAACGCGGGCGCGAGCGGCGTGGCCCTGAACAAGGCGACCGGCAAGAAAATCTGGGCCAGCGGCGGCGGAAAGGGCGGATATGCCACTCCGGTATTCTTCAAGAACAAAGACCGGGAATGCCTGGCCATTTTCAGCTCCAAGGACGTGTTCGTCGTGGACGCCAAGACCGGGGAAAAACTGCTGGACCACCGCTGGGAGACGAGTTACGACGTGAACGCACCGGATCCGCTCTTTTTTGACGGCAAGCTTTTCATCACTTCCGGCTACAACCGGGGGTGCGCGCTTCTCGACCTCTCCGGAGCGGGCGCGCGAACCGTCTGGGAAAACCAGAATCTGAGCTGCCATTTCAGCAGCCCCATTTATCTGGACGGCCACATCTACGGCGTGGACGGTAACACGGGCACCGGACAGCTCCGCTGCCTGGATGCCAAGACGGGAGAAGTCAAGTGGTCCGAGCGCGGCGGATTCGAGAATCTGATGATCGCCGGCGGCAAGATCCTTGCCATCGACAAGAAGGGCGAATTGAAGATCGCCGAAGCGGACCCGAGCGGCTACAAAGAGATCGCCCAAGCCACCGTGCTTTCGCGTCGCGCGCAAAACTGGACCGCGCCGGTCCTGTGCAACGGGCTGATCTACTGCCGCAACAGCAAAGGCGACCTGGTGTGCATCGATGTGAGATGAAGGATCGTAAAGCCGGGCTGATGCATCTATCGGAGCTGCCAGTATGCCCGAGCGATTCTAGATTCTAGATTCTCGACTCCGGATTCGTGGACGAAGCGCCTTCAAGAATCGAAAATCGAGAATCTAGAATCCTGCTTTCCCGGACGGCGCTGCGCGCTGTGATTGAGCCGCTTCAACGATGGATAGGTAATCTCCGTGCCCATCTCAGGATGCGATGGAACGCGATCTCCCGCACCCACGCGCGGAAATTGGTCCCCTCCTTGTATCGATCCGCCCGCTTCAGGGCGGCGAGCGAGACCTCCTGAAGGAGATCGGCGGATCGGAGAGATGGGAAACTGAAGAAGAGGAACACCAGGGCGAACATGTCCCCTCCGGATCGACAGGATAACTATACCCCGTTCCGGAGGGACTCGAACTTCGAGACGTGAACTACGCGGACTCCGCCTGCCCGCTTGTTCATCGATTCGGCCGCGGGAAGAGCTTCTTGTGCTGCTTGAGGATCCGCTTCAGCTCTTGGATGGGCTCGGCGTGATCATCCACGCGCAGGTCGCGAAAGCGGTCGTTGAGGCCGCCGTACCCCCAGCCTTCCCGGACGACCAACAACGCGGCGGATTGCATTCCGCGCCGGTCGCCGCCCGCCGCCTGCCCGGCCTCCAGCGCCGCCAGCAGCCGGTCCGCGAGCTCGCCCTCGGCGTCCCGAAACGCCTTTTCCATCTCCTGTACGACATCCTCACCGGCGAGGATGTTTCCCTGGCAGCAATAATTCTCGCCCTTGACGCCGCCGGCCCAGGGCTGGCAGGCCTTTCCAGTGAACGTCGCCGATTCGCCCTTCGCGCTGACGATTCCGACTTGGCGCCGGTCCGCCTGGCGATCGGATTCCGTCAGCTTTCGGACGACATCCTCCGGAGTCTCGCCCTTCGCGAGCATTTCCAGCGTGCGCGGGCCGTAGGTGGTATTGGCCCACGCCTGCGTCGCGACGGCGCCTACGCCGGCCTTCGCCCACGGCACCACCGCGCCGACCGCGATGAATTTCGATTGCACCGCGATCCCGAGCTCCCCGGTGTCGGGATCTACCGCGACGATCGAGAACGTGGCCACGACGGATCCTTCCTGCCCCCGCGGCGCCGTGCAACTCGCCAGCGCCGTCATCGCAAGCGATGCGGTCACGGCCTTCATCTCCATATCTCCAATGGAAACCCGGACCTGAACAGATTACACTCTCCGCCGGTTTTCGACGTATCTATATTGGCGCAGTTCTGAAATCAAGGAGCACCCGATGAACGCGTGGGGATGGCTGTCGGCGATCTGTCTGCCGGTCATTCTGAGTCCCGAGTCCAGCGTCCCAAGTCCCACGTCGAGGTCCGCCGTTTTTCGACCTTTGAGTCAGGATACGCCCGAACCCGAACCGCTTCCTCCCGGCGCGCTGATCCGGATCACGCAAGAGGCGGGCGTCTCCTCCGTGGCGTTCTCTCCCGATGGCAAGACGCTGGCGTCGGGAAGCTGGGATCACTCCGTGCGCCTGTGGGAGCCCGACTCGGGCAAGGAACGGCGCCAATTGAAAGGACACCACGGCCAGGTCTCCTCCATCGCCTTTTCCCCCGACGGCGCCAGGCTCGCTTCCGCCGGCGACGACAACGACATCCGGATCTGGGAGGTCGACTCCGGAAAGGAACGCCTCAAGCTGGAGGGGCATGAAGGAGCCATCCTCTCCCTCGCGTTTTCGCCGGACGGCACGAAGTTGGCGTCGACCGGAGAGGACGCGACCGTTCGCATCTGGAACGCGCACGAAGGCAAATCCCTCTTCACGCTCGACGGGAAGTGCTTCTCGGCGCATTCCGTCGCCTTTTCCGCCGACGGCAAGCTGCTGGCCGCGGCGTGCGATCTCACCGTCCGCTTGTGGGACGTCGCCGACGGCCGGGAAGTGCGCGCCATCGAGGGTCACACCGAAGTGGTCTGGTGCGTGGCGTTTTCACCGAACGGCGGCACGCTGGCCTCGGTTGCAAACGATCGGAGGATCCGCCTGTGGGACGTGAACACCGGCAGGGAAACGCGAAACATCCGCTTGTCCCAGCCGAACCTGAGCCTGGCTTTTTCCCCCGACGGCAAGACGCTCGCGTCCGGCGGGTGGGAGCCATCCATCCGAATCTGGGATCACGCAACGGGCGAGGAGCTTCAACGATTCAAGGGCCGCCAGGGGGTGGCCGGCGCCATCGCGTCGATCGCGTTTTCTCCCGACGGCAAGCGGCTGGCTTCCGGTTCCTGGAACGCGGAGCTCACGGTCTGGAACGTGAAGAAATAAGCTCCCGCTTGCCAGGGGGCCGCATCACGTGCAATCCCACGGCGCCGAGGATGAGACATCCGCCGAGCGCCGTCGGAAACGCGACGCCCTCGCCGAGAATCCACCATGCCCACAGCGGGTTGAGGACGGGCTCCAAGAGCATCAAGATCCCGGCTTCGTTGGCCGGGATCAAGCGCAGCCCATACAGGAACAACACGTAGGGCACGCCGATCTGAACGACGCCGGTCCCGGCGATCAGCAGCCAGGCGCGCCATTCCATGTGCAGGTGTCCCGCGGCGAACGGCAACAGAACCGCCGCGGCCGCCAGGTTGTAGGCGCACGTCAGCCCGATCGGGCTGCCGGCCTTCAGCCCCCGCTGCACCAGCACGAACGACGCGAAGAAGACCGCGCTGACCAGCCCGAGCGCCAAACCGATCGTATCGATCCGCCCGATCGACGCTCCCACGATGACGATGATTCCCGCCGTGCCGATCGCCAGCGCCGCGACCCCCCGCCGGGGGACGGCCTCTCGATACAGGACCTTCGCGCCGACGGCGACCAGAAGCGGAGAGAAATATTGCAGGAAGATCGCATGCGCGGCCGACGTGAGCACGGTCGCCGCCACGAACGTCACCAGCAACGCCGAGAAAAGAGCCGCGGCGATCCCGGCGCGCCAGCCGATCGCGGGCCGGGCGGCCGGAAGCGCCCACGCCAGCGCCGCCGCCGCGAAGGCGCTCCGCAGGCACGCGATGGATTGCGGTTCCGCCCCCCACTGGCTGGCCTGGCGAATGAGCATGCCGCCGAGGCTCCAAAGGAGCGCCGCCCCCAGCACCAGGCTCCGCCCGCGCGTCGCCTCCGACATCGCCGGGAAGCCTCTCACGAAGAGGACGGCTTGTTGCCGCCGCTGGATATTCCGAGCGACGCGGGAATCGTGAAATAAAATGTCGATCCCTTTCCGGGCTCGGAGTCCACCCAGATTTTTCCGCCGTGGCGTTGAATGATCCGCCGGCAGATCGCCAGGCCGATGCCGGTTCCCGGATACTCTCGCGCGTTAAGCCGCTGGAAGATGACGAAAATGTGCTCGCGGAATCGGGGATGGATGCCGATGCCGTTGTCGTGCATGGAGAACTTCCATCCGTCCTCGATGGACTCTGCTCCCATGTGGATTGTCAAGGGCTTCTCGCGCCGAAACTTGATGCTGTTGCTGATGAGGTTCTGAAAGACTTGCTTGAGCGGAACCGGATATCCTTTCACCGAAGGCAGCGGATCGTGCGTCACGATCGCTCCCGACTCCCGGATCATGAGACGGAGATCCCCCAGCACCTGCTCCAAGAGTTTCTCGCAATCGATCGTTTCGATGACGCGGGATTGGGTTCCCACCCGAGCATACGTCAGCAGATCCTGGATCAGGCTTTGCATCCGCCGGGTTCCGTCCAGGATGAAGACGATGAACTCATCGGCCGACGCGTCCAACCGCCCGCGGTAGCGACGCGACAAGAGTTCGGTGTAGCTGTGGATCATCCGGAGCGGCTCCTGGAGATCGTGGGAGGCCACATAGGCGAACTGTTCCAGCTCCTCGTTGGAAGTCCGGAGGACCCGGTTCGTCTCTTTCAGCCGGTCCTCCGCATGACGGCGCGACTCCTGTTCTTCGCGGAGCTGACCGGCGAGGTCCTCGGCGTGCCGATCGGCGTGCCGGAGAAGTTTCAACCCGATGATGGAGAGCGCGGCGAATCCGGAAGCGGCGGCGCCCGCCAGGGAAAGGCGACTTCCGGCGTTTTCAGCGGTTTGTCCGTCCAGGAGGACGGCGAACTGGCCCGCCGTCAGGAGGAAAAACGCCGCCGGGACGAGCCATGCCACGCGTCGTCGGCGCAGCACGCTCCACCGGAGGGCAAAGAGGGCCGCGGCCAGGGTCAACAGCGCGCCGAGGATGAACAGGATGCCATGAACGGATGGCACGGCGATTCTCCCATCGCTCCACTCGGATCGCTCGCTGGACGCATACCCCTTGAGTTTGTATTGTGCGGGTCGAAGGCGGAAGGAAAATTCGAAGCGTTCCGCCCCGCCAGGAGCGCGGTTCCGCGGAAGGCGGAACGATACGCCATGCAGGGTCGCTATTCAAGTTAAAAGAAAACCTTCCGAAAGGCTGAAGGCCCATGGAGGTGATCGTCGGAATTCTGATCGGCGCGGTCGTCGTGATGGGCGCGGTCCTGCTCCTGCGCCGGACGGCCGGAACGCGTCCTCGCGCGATCGTGATGACGGGCGGCGGGCTGGAAAGCATCCGCCGCGTCGGCGAGCTGGTGGTCTTGAAGGCGCATTGGTCCATCCCGGCGATCGGCCGGGACCACGTCCTGGGAGACATCGGACAGCGCTTTCTCCGCTGGCTGTGGACGGAGAACAAGTCCATCATGATCTTCACGTTCGAAATCCGCTTCAAATATGACCTGAGAGACCCGGCCTCGGTGGAGTTTTCGCCATCCGAAGCCGGCATCCTGGACGTCCAGTTGGGCCCTCCGTCCAACGATATTTCGTTGTCGGACATCCGCTTCTTCCACACCGAGAAGGGCCAACTGCTCGACTGGATCCTTCCCAAGGCGATCAACATCTTCCGCAGCGACCTCGACGACGCGACGCGGCAGCTTCTGGTGGAAGAGGCGCGCAAGAACGCCCGCGCCGAGGCGGAGAAGACGGCCTCCGCGTTGATTCCGGAAGCGCGCGCGTCCGCCGAGATGACGCTCAGCCATCTGGCGCGCGCGGCAGGATTCGCCGACGTACGCTTCACCTCCCGGGAGAGCCGGCGCCCCGAAGAGCAGCCCGCCCCGCCGCGCGCGGGCGGATCGTAGGACGGAGGATCAGCTCAAGAGCGTGACCGCCTTCGCGAGAACTTCGGAAACCAAGGCGGGTGGGGCGCGATCGATGAATCTGGCTCGGCGGACCCTCCAGTCCAGGCTTTTGATCTGATCGGATAGGATCACGCCACGCACCGCCCGTCCCGGGGGCGCGAGAACCTCGAAGGGATATCCTTTTGCCTGTGACGTGACCGGGCAGAAGAGCGCCAAGCCGGTTTTCCGGTTGTACTCTCGGGGGGAAATCGTGAGCGCCGGCCCGCGACCGGCTTGCTCATGACCCGCCTGCGGATTGAACTCCAACCAGACGAACTCGCCCCGGGCCGGCACGTAGCGGCTCGCCCTCACAGCCGCTCCCGGCCCGCGGGCGAGCCGGTATCCACTTCGGTGTGGAGGTTGTCCGGCCTGATCTTGCCGAGCAGCGCTTCGAGCCGGTACTTTGCGGGTTTGACGGGTCGGATGACGAGCCGGCCCCGTTCGACCGCGAGATCGACCTCGGACCCCCGATCGACGCGAGCCTGCTTGGCGAAGCTCCGGGGAATCCGGATCCCCAGGCTATTGCCCCATTTTTGAATCTGGGTGATCATCGCGCCATGGGGAGTATCTACAATGAGTATACCGTCCCGAAACGCCGCGTCAAGGGAAGCGCCTCCTTACTTAATGCGCCGGCGGATTGATTGACTCGCCCCGCCAATCGTGGGACATTCTACGGTCCATTTCAGGAGACAACGAGCATGCCACAAGCCGCCTGGGTGACCCCATTCCTGGCCCTTGCGCTTCCGGTTTGCGGCCAACAGGATTTTTCCAAGGTCGAGATCCGGACGGCGAAGCTCGCGGACCACGTCTACATGATGACCGGCGCCGGCGGGAACCTCGGCGTCTGCTCGGGCGAGGACGGCGTCTTCCTGATCGACGACCAGTTCGCGCCGCTGACCGAAAAGATCCGCGCCGCCGTCGCGAAAATCAGCGAGAAGCCGATCCGTTTCGTGCTGAACACCCACTGGCACGGCGATCACACCGGGGGCAACGAGAACCTGGGCAAAGCCGGCGCGGTCATTGTGGCGCACGAGAACGTGAGAAAGAGGATGAGCACGGAGCAATTTCAGGAACTCTTCAAGCGCAAGACGCCGCCCGCCCCCGCCGGCGCGCTGCCGATCGTCACGTTCACCGACAAGGTCACGTTCTACCTGAACGGCGACGACATCGAGGTCTTCCATGTCGAGCATGCGCACACGGACGGCGACTCGATCATCCGCTTCGCGAAGGCCAACGTGGTCCACATGGGCGACGTGTTCTTCAACGGCATGTATCCGTTCATCGACACGTCGTCCGGCGGGTCGATCCAAGGCGTCATCGCCGCGGTGGAGAAGGTCCTGGAGATGACCGATGGGGAGACGAAATTCATTCCGGGACATGGACCTCAATCAGGCCGCAAAGAGCTGGAAGAATATCTGGCGATGCTCAAGGGGGTCCGAACCGAGGTCGGCAAGCTGGCCGACGCGGGCAAGTCGATCGAGGAGGCGATCGCCGCGAAACCGACAAAGGACTTCGACGCGAAGTGGGGCAACGGCTTCATGAAGCCCGACGTGTTCGCGACGGTGGTGTATCAGAGTTTGCGGAAGAAATGATTTTTTCGCAGACTCTCCGCGGGCTCAGCGATCGCGGCGGTGAATTCTGTGTTCTGACGGGGGCCTCACGACTCGGGACTCATGACCCGCGACTCGATCCTCAATCCACAAGCTGCCGGAACAGATACGTGTACTCCAGCGCCGTCCGCTTCACGCGCTGTTCCAGATTCGCGGCCGCGCTGTGGCCGCCTTCGATGTTCTCGTAATAGAGGATGTCGTGGCCCTGTGCCTCCATCTTCGCCGCCATCTTGCGCGCGTGGCCGGGATGCACGCGGTCGTCCTTCGTGGATGTCACGAAGAACACGTGCGGATACTCCGTCCGCGGCCGCACGTTCTGGTAAGGTGAGTACCTCCGGATGACCTCCGCCATCTCAGGATCTTCGGGATCTCCGTATTCCGCCATCCAGCTATGCCCGGCGAGCAGTTTGTGATAGCGCAGCATGTCCAGGAGCGGCACCTGGCAGACCACGGCATGGAAGAGGTACGGGCGCTGCGTGAACGCCGCTCCCACGAGCAACCCGCCGTTGCTGCCGCCCATGATGCCCAGGCGCCGCGGCGACGTGACGCGGCGGCGCACCAGATCCTCCGCCACGCTGATGAAGTCGTCATACGCGCGCTGGCGATTCTCCTTGAGCGCGGCGCGGTGCCATTTCGGCCCGAACTCCCCTCCCCCGCGAATGTTCGCCAGCGCGAACACGCCGCCCTTCTCCAGCCACGCCTTGCCGGCGACCGCCATGTAGGCGGGCGTCATAGAGATTTCGAATCCGCCGTATCCGTAGAGCAGGGTGGGATTCGAGCCGTCGAACGCCAGATCGTCCCGGCGAATCACGAAGTACGGGACCCGGGTTCCGTCCGGACTCTGCGCCTCGAACTGATCCACGGCGAGGCGCCGCGCGTCGAACCGCTCGGGCAGGCGCCGGACGGGCCGCACGTCGCGGCCGATCGCATAGAGCGTGTACGGGACCAGAAAACTTTCATAGCCGACGTAGACCCGGTCGTCGAAGGGGTCCGCGGACACCACCCCGGCCGAGCCGCCGTCCGGAAGCGCGACCGGCTCGAGCTCCCAACCTTGGGTGCGGCGAACCTTGACGACGCGACCTTGGACGTTGGAGAGCACATTCAGGACCAGGTGCTGTCGCGCCGTCGAGACGCGGGTGACCGAGGAGCGCTCATCGGGCCTGTAGACCGCCTCCGCCGCGTCCGGCCGATCGACCGGGACCGACACCAGCGCGCCCGCCGGAAACCCCCTCCACTCGGAGCGGAGCGTCGCGAGCAAGTGGCCCTGAAAAATTCCTTCGAAGGACGCATCGTCGGGGAAGGGAAGCTTTCGAAGTTGTCCGTCCTCGGCGCGCAGGAACATGTCCGCTTCGAAGAACGTCTTCGCGCGGGCGACGAACGTGAATGAACCCTCGGGACGGAACGACGTGAACGCGGAGACCGATACGTCCTCTTCCGCGCCCTCGAACACGAGCGGCGCGTCCAGATGCGGCGTACCCCGCTTCCACAGCCGCACCTGCCGCGGATATCCCGACTTGGTCAACGTGCCGGGGCCGAAATCCGTTCCGACGAAGAGCGTGTCGCGGTCGAGCCAGGAGACGCGCGACTTGGCTTCCGGCAGCGCGAACCCGCCGGCGACGAAGGAGCGCGACGGAACGTCGAATTCGCGGACCACCGTGGCATCCTTGCCTCCGCGCGACAGGAAGAGCATGGCGCGATCGTGATCGGGCGGGAGGGTCGTCGCTCCTTTCCACACCCAGTTCTCACCCTCATCGCGGGCCAGCGCGTCGAGGTCGAGCATCGTTTCCCACGCCGGCTCCGGCTTCTCGTACTCCGCGGGCCGGGCGCGGCGCCACAGGCCCCGCGGGTGGTCGGCGTCCTGCCAGAAATTGACGACCCAGCCGCCGCGCAGGTCGGGCGCGGGAATGCGATCTTTGGCGAGAAGGATGGCGCGGGCCTGCGCTTCGATCTCCGCGTATTGGGGATCCGCCGTGAGGAGCTCGAGGCTCTTCTCGTTATGCGCGCGGACCCACTCGAGCGCCTTCTCGGATTCGATCTCTTCCAGCCAGAGGTACATATCGCGTTCCGGAACGACGCAGCCGCACAGCCAAAGGAGCAATGCGAACCGACGCATCGGGGCACCTCGAAATCACGTTCACGACGCGTGACTCATGACTCGCGACTCACGACTCGAACTTCAGCTTGCTCCCGCGACGTCGAAGCGTCAACATTTAGAGAGGGAGGAGGCGCTTATGGCGGCCAAAAAAATCGGCGTGATCGGGTCGGGCGTCGTCAGCCAGGTGCTGGCCGACGGATTCCTCAAGCACGGCTACGACGTCATGCGGGGATCGAGAGATCCCGCGAAGCTGGCGGGATGGAAGGCGAAGGCGGGCGCCCGAGGGGCCACGGGCTCGTTCGCGGACGCCGCGCGCTTCGGGGAGCTCGTCGTCCTGGCGGTCAAGGGAGCGGCGGCGGAGCTGGCCGTCATGTTGTGCGGCCCCGAGCACCTGAGCGGGAAGACGGTGATCGACGCCATGAATCCGATCGCGGACGTGCCTCCGGAAAACGGCGTCCTGAAGTTCTTCACGACGCTGGACGAAGCGCTCATGGAGCGGCTGCAAAAGCTGGCGCCCCAGGCAAATTTCGTGAAGGCGTTCTCCTGCGTGGGCAACGCGTTGATGGTCAATCCCGACTTCGGCGGCGTCAAGCCCACGATGTTCATTTGCGGCAACAACGGTCGCGCCAAGGAAGAAGTCAAAGACATCCTCACGCGGTTCGGGTGGGAGGCGGAGGACATGGGCGCCGCGGAAGCGGCCCGCGCGATCGAGCCGCTGTGCATGCTGTGGTGCATTCCCGGGTTCCAGAGGAACCAATGGACGCACGCGTTCAAGCTGTTGAAGAAGTAGGAGCGGCCACTCACGATCCGTTAAGAAATAATCGCTCAATTTTTTCGGGAACCGCCAAAACGCAAAAACGCCACCAGATGCTCTTTTCCGGGTTTTTTGGGCGATTTAGCGCTTTGGCGGTTCATACAAGAATCGCAGCAGTTACTTTCTAACGTGCCCTTACCAGCGGAATCCCACGGCGAGTCCCCATCCGAGTCCGTCGCCGCGGTCGTCGACCAGTTCGTTCTTCGCGCGAAAGGCGATGAACGAGCCTTCGGGCGTAATGTAGAAACTACTTACGATATCTATGCGGATTCCAAAGAAGACGTGATGGAACTGGTTGCGATCCAGCAGCGCGTCGTCTTCTTCCAAGTCGAACGTCCGGATGACTTGAAATCGATAGCTGAGGTACGGCTCCACCATCTCGACGTTCCGGCTGGCGATCAGCTCGGCGTACGCGAAGTTCGAGAACGACGAGGCGCCCGCTCCGACGTCGACCGCCATGTTGAACGGGGCCGCCGCCTCCACGCGGCGCGGGCGGCCGTTTCGTTTGGCTTCCAACCCCGCCTGCTTGAGGAATTGCCACTTGAGATCCGCGTCGAGCATGACGACGCCCCACTCGGGAACGCTTTGAATCTCCACCCCGATTTCGAATCCCTTTCCCGCTCCGAACCGGCCGCGGACGGCGGCGCCGCCCAAATCGGCGTCCAGCTCTTCTCGTGAAAGGTCAACTCGATAGTAGCCCTGATTGAACTATAACCCGCGCTCGATGTGACGGGTCGCGATATCCAGAAAGAAATTGAACGAAAGGGGCGGGGCGCGGAAAGCCTTTTTCAATCGGGCGGGCGGCTCAGAGCCACTTCGTCGTCCGCCGGGGGCGGATCTTGCTCGCATCCAAGGACGTGGACGGTTCCACCAGGAGGACGTGGACCTCCTCTTCCGCTACGGGGCGATGCTGCGCGCCGCGGGGAACGATGAAAAACTCTCCTTCGTGAAGATCGACGGTCCGGTCGCGAAGCTCCATCCGGAACTTGCCCTTCACCACCAGATACAGGGCGTCCTCGTTTTCGTGGGAATACCACACGAACGGGCCGGCGAACTTGATGAGCTTCACGTAATGGCCGTTCAGCTCCCCCACGACCCGCGGTTCGAGGTATTCGCGAAGCGCGCCGAATTGCTCGGCCAGATTGACCTTTTCCATCTTCACCGTCTTTCCCATGACGCCGACCATTATAGCGCGGCACGTTCCAGAATAGTCTATAGTCCCTGGTCCAGAGTCCCTGGTCCAGAGTCCATAGTCGGATTCCCCTATCCTAGGAGATTGTAGGGATATTGGAGATATGGAGATGTGCCGTACCACACCTTGCGGGTCTTATCACCTGCATCCCCTATGTCTCGACATCCCCTTGAATATCTCGACACGCTCCTAGCCCCCCTGGGGGGCTGCGGGAGGGGGCAGGCTCTGGATTACGGACTATGGACTGTGGACTCCCCGTGCGGCTTCGCCGCGCCGGGCCGCTATATTTCCCGCTTCCCCAAGCGCCGCAACGCCTCGTCCAGTTTCTTCCGCAGTTTCGGCGTCCACGCTTCCGGATGATCGTCGCGGATCTCCCGCAGGGTCGAGACAACCTGATCCCATTGGCCCTTCCGCTCGAATCCTTCCGCACGCTCCAGAAGGAACGCTCCGAGGAGGCGGGACACCTTGGCTCGTGACGCCCCGTCGGTGGCGAACCGTTTCGCCGTACGATAAAGCGCGATCGCTCGTTCGTCCGTGCGTCCGGCGGCGGCGGCCCGCTCCATGTGAAAATCGAAAAGTCTGGCCATCGCCTGGCGGCGTTCCGACGCGTGCTTCGCATCCCCTTCCGACAACCGGACGAACTTCTCATAGCTCTCCATCGCGTCGTCGATGCGACCGGTCGCGCGCAAGATCTCGGCGTACTCGAACCACGCCGCGGGATCGGGGGGATCCCCTTCAAGACGCGGCGCCAACTCGGCGCGGACCGTCGCGACGTCTGTGTACACATCGATCCCGGTGGCGGTCGCGACGACCAGATGCCTTCCGGCCACGAGGAGATTTCCGCACAGATTCGACTCTTTCCAACCGTGCTTCGCGGGATCGTTGACCAACCTCCACGTGGCGCTGTCAAAAACGGACAACCCTCCTTCGCCGCCCCCGTCGTAATTCGCGCAGGTCGGCAAATACACGAGGCCGTCCCGGATGGTTCCCCATCCGCTCCGATCCACGACCGACCCCGGCAACTTATACCAGGTTCCCGCCCGATATCTTGGTTCCCCCTTCTCATCCCGCTCCATGCTGTCGGCCAGCCGCAACACCACGGTGCCGTTCGGTTCTCCGCCGCCGAGCACCAACATGTCCCCGGCCACGCCCACCAGATGCGAGATTTCCTTCCAGCGGAACGGCCGCAGGCGGGCCATCACCTCCAGGTCGACGGAATCGCCCGTCGCCATGTCGAACGCCTGAAGCTCGTCTTGGTCCTGCGGCAGCGCGTAGACACGGCCGCGATGAAACGCCAGCGGACTGGCGAACCGGATGAACGGAGCGCGGCGGATCCGACGGCGGCCGGAGGTCTCCTCGCGCTGATATTTCGACATCCACAGCACGCTTCCCGTCATCGAATTCAGCGCCGCCATCACGCCTACGTTCGTGAGGACGCACACCGTCCCTTCCTCTTCCGCGATCATGGTCAGATACGTCATCCGAGTTCCGCCGGCCAGGGTGCGCCCGACGGTGGTGAACGAGGCCAGGAACCGCTCCCAGATCGGCCGGCCGGTGCGGCGATCGAGGCATAGCACGCTCGATTCCTGCTCCCCCAGCGGCGCCGTGGACAGGCCCACGTAAAGCCGATCGCCCACCGCCACGGGGGGAGCGCAGAAGGTGAAGTTGTGATCCACGAATTCGAACCGACTCCGCCGCGCGCCGTCCCACCATTCGTCCGCGTCGGTATCCCAGAGCGCCTTCCCGGTGCGGAGGTCGAGACCGACGAGGCGCTGGATACCCATGAATGGGTCGCGGATTCCCGCGGTCCGCGGGCGCTCGCTGTACAGCGTCGCGAAGGCCTGGCTCCCATGGACGCTCACGCCGATGACCGGCAGGCTGTACGTTCCCCGCCGCACCCGCGAATTCACGCGAATGGGTTCATCCGCGGGAAACATCCAAAGAATCCCCGCCTTGGAGGAAGATCGATCCCTACCGACCTTGGCGGGATCGACGGCCACGACCTGGCTTCCGTCGGTGAACATCACGACCTCGCGTCCATCCAACCGGGTGGCGGCGGGTCTGTAGGGGAATTCCCACGCGAGCGGCGAACGCGCGGCGGCGGCGGCTCGGCGCCGTCCCACCTCGAACTCATAGCTCCAGCGCTTGATCTCGTTGCGGACGCCGGTCTCCGTCCTTTCGACGGCACGATCCGGCGCCGCGCACGGTTCGATGCGCAGCTCCGACAGATGGCGCTTCAGCGTGGTCTCGCGTTCTCCCACCCACAGCTTGCCGTCGATCTCGCGGGTCGCGACGAATCGGCGCAGCCAATTCAGCGCCGACTCGTTGCCCCCGCGCTCCGCCGCGGACGCCAGCCGCGCGGCCGTCACGTGGGCCGGGATGTCGCTGTCCGGATAATGTTCGAGGAGCCGGCGCCAACAAGAACAGGCTTCGGGTTGCTTCCCCTCCTCCAGATACAGGCTGCCGAGTAGATCGAGCGCCTCGTCGGCGACACTGGAGAAAAAATATGTCTCAACCAGCCGCAGGAGCGCGGACCGATCGTCTGTCTCTCGCGCCTGCCGATACTCCAACCTGGCCGGCCCGTCGTGAATGCCGCGGTAATAGTCCAGGGCCTCCTTCGGAAGGTCCGCGAACCGGCGATTCAGATACTCGATCAGGCCGATCCAGAGGGGTCGCTTGGGGTCGGGCTGGACCACCTTGTGGGCGAGGCGCGGCTCAAACGCCTCCCCATACGCGTTGAAGAGCCCTTTCCAATCCTTTGCTTCCCGGAATCTGTCGATCCGATCAAGATAGTCCTTTCGGACCGCGTCGATGTAGGCGCCTTCCCGATCCTGAGCGGGCGTTCCCCACGCCGAAGGCAGCGCCGCCATCCCGGCGCAGGCGCCGAACGCCGCCATGCGAAGGATGAATTTCATAGCGAATATTTCTATTATCTACGTTCGAATGGGGCGGAGCGCTCACAGCTTTCGTCCGGAAATCGTACACTCTTGTGACGCTCGCCCCGCCCGTTCTTCAGAAAATTTTGACGAATGGGCGGAGCTCGCTTCTGGAACGGCGGGCGGGGCTTCCACAGTGGGAACGTTTCCTGGAGGTCGTCATGGACCATCTGAACCCGCCCGGCAAGACCCGCCTCTTCTGGATCGGCTGGTTGGCTCCGCTGCTCCTGATGGGCAGCCTCCCAGCGGCCCAGGAACCGAAGGCGCCGGACGCGGCCGGGAAGCAAACGCTTCATGACGAAAAATGTCCCGGCGAATGCGCCCCCTGCCAAGAAGCGATCCGCGACGCGCTCGACTACCTGGCCGGCCAGCAGCTCGAAGACGGCGGCCTTCCCGCCAAGAACTGGAGGCTTCGCTACGTCAAGTCCGACAAGGACGTGATCCGGGTCATGACCACCGCCGTGGCCGGGCTGGCGTTCCTCGCTCACGGATCCGGCCCATGCGCCGGCGGCTATACCACGCAGATCGCCGGAATCCGGGATTATCTCAAGGCGCGGGCGCGGGAGATTCTGGAAGCCAAGCCGCGCCGGATCGGCGGCGGCGGCGGGCCGGGATACGCCTCCGCGATGTGCCTGCTCTTCTTCACCCATCTGTACGAGGTCGACCGGGACGAAGATACCCGTGCGATCACGCAGGACCTGGCCCATTTCGTTTCGGCGTGCATCGGCACGGAGATTCACGAGACCGTCTGGAAGAAGCGGGGAGGAAAGGATCCGGGCACCGTGTGGTACGTCAGCGGCGTCACGGCGCTCCTGAATGTGTGCGTCATCTCGCTGGGACGCGCCCGCGCCGCGGGATTCCAGGTCGATAACCGGCCGCTGGAACTGGCCAAATCGTATTATGCAACCATCCTCTTCAAGAACGGCTCGATCAAGTACGACAAGAACAACGCCTTTCCGACGGAACCCCGCCAGGGGCGCACGGTGGCCGCCATCCTGGCGCTCATGTCGCTGGGCGATCACGCGAACGAGCGGTACAAACCTGTGCTGGAGTACGTCCGAAAGAACATGGAAAAGACGATGGCGCACCACGTCCCGTCGCTGCACACGCTTCTGGGCGCCTACACGTTCTTCTATCTGGGCCAGGAGGACTGGAAGCCGTATGTGGACAAGCACTTCGGCAAGCTGATCGACCGGCAGCGCGAGGACGGAAGCCTGCCGAAGCTGTGGGAACTGAACAAGAAGCTGATGATGACGCCGAACGACCTGCTGTGGGGACCGAACTACGCGACGGCGCTGTTCGCCCTGATTCTTCAGATCCCGACCCAGCGGGTTCAGTTTTTCCGGGCCGGCGCCGACCTGATCGACGACGCCGCTCCGAAGCGGCGTGAATTTTGAGGAGATGAGGAGATCGGGGAGATCGCCAGACAACGCAGAACGAGTTGCGTCGTATTGCTCTTCGACCTTCCGCTCATCGGGCCGGTCCTACGGGAATAAACGCCCTTCGCGGAATTCTAACTTCGGACTTCAGACTTCGGACTATGGACTTCCTCACGCACACGCCCTGAACCGCCGATCGATCTCCTGCCAATCGATGAATTCGCAACGCGTGGTGTTCATGAGTCTCCTCCTGCCAATGAACGGGGTCGGTGAACGCACCCACGCTAAATAGAGCGGCGAGCCCGGAGCATTCCTACCCGCGGATCTTGCTCGTGCCAGGCAGGATGACGTTTTCTCCGGCCGCGACCCGATCCGCCAGCCGCGTGGGCTGCGGAATCCGATATTTGGTGCAGCACTTCAGGACGATGCCGATGGCGGACTTCAAACCGACTCGGTGTCCGATGGAAACGTAGACGACATTCGTGGCGTCTTTCGTGCGCAGGGCGGCGCCGATCACCTCGCCGCCGTCCGTCAGCGCCGTCCAGCTTCCCGCTTTCGGCGCCGGAATCGCGTGGTCGCCGCACAACCGGCTCTTGGCGCAGCCGATCGTGGGCCGGTCGAGAATCACTCCTAGATGAGAAGCCAGGCCCAGCCGGCGCGGATGCGCCCGGCCTTGTCCGTCCGCGACGATCATATCCGGCGCGCGGCGAAGCTTGGCCAGCGCGTCCAGAATGGAGGGGATTTCCCGAAAGCCCAGAAGGCCCGGCACGTACGGAAACTCGAGAGGCCGCTCCGCCGTCGCCTGCTCCAGAGGCTCCAGCCCTGGATAGCTCAAGACGACGACCGCCGCCCTGGCGCGCTCGTTCGCCGTGCTGATGTCCACGCCCGCGATGGTGCGGAGCGTGCCGAAGTCGTCGCGATCCACCACCCTTGCCGCCAGCTCCTTTTGCAGCCGGACCGCTTCGGCGATGGAGACGTTCCAACGATGAGCGTGCTTCATCAACGCGCCAGATTCCGCTCGAAAAATTCGGTCATTCGGTGGAAGAGGTGCAGCTTCGAGGACCGCGCGCCGATGCCGTGACTCTGCCCTGGATAAACCAGCAGCTCATACGCCTTGCCGGCCTTGATGAGTTCGTCGACGAACCGTTCCGTGTTCTGCCAGTGCACGTTGTCGTCCGCCAGGCCATGAACAAGAAGCAGCCGCCCGTGCAGATTCGCCGCGTGCTCCAGCGGCGCGCTCTCGCGGTAACCCTCGGGATTGTCCTGAGGCCGCTCCATGTACCGCTCGGTATAGATCGTGTCGTAGAAACCCCAGTGCGTCACCGGCGCGACCGCGATCCCGGCGCGGAATTCCTTCGTCTTCGTCATCGCCAGGCACGTCATGTAGCCGCCGTAACTCCACCCCCACAAACCTACGCGATCGGGGTCGACGCCCGGCAGCGTCTTGAGATGGCGCGCCGCCGATTCGAGATCCATCACTTCGAGCGCCCCCAGCCGGCGATGAATCGCGCGCATGGCGCCGCCTCCACGGGAGCCGCGGTTGTCCACGAGCGCCACCACGAACCCCCGCTCCACCAAAAGCTGGTGCCAGAGGAACGATCGAGCGTGCCAGCGATCCGCCACGACCCGCGAGCCCGGACCGCCGTACGTATGCACGATCAGCGGACGCCGCCCCGAGGCCGCCGGCCGATAGAGCCACGCCTTCAGCCGGGTCCCATCCGCCGCCGGCACGCGAATCAATTCCGGCGCGACCGGCGTCATCGAAAGGACGCTCTCCGCGAACAGGCGACGTCCCGTCCCATCCGGTCGCATCACCGCCATCCGCGGCGGCCGCGTCGCCCGCGACCACGTGTCCAGAATCCACTTTCCGTCCGGACTGACGGACGCGTCATGCCAGCCCGACTCTTGGGTAAGCCGTTCGACCCGCCCGCCGGACCAACGGTAAAGGTGCCGTTCGAGGGAATCTCCCTCGCAGCCGAGAAAATAGAGCGGGGCGCCGCCTCCCACGATCCGCATCGCGCTCCACTCGCCGCTCGTCGCCGCCTGCCCATCCACATAAACCTGGGCGAAGCCGCTTCGGTCGCTCGAATACGCCCAGCGCCCGTCGAAGAAGCACAGGTCTTCCCACAGGTCCACCCACTCGGGGCCTTCTTCCGTGTAGAGAATGCGCCCCGCCTCGTCGGACACGAGGAGCTGGTTCTGGCGGCGATTCAGGGTCTGAATCGCCAGCTTGGCGCCGTTCCACTGCACGCGACCCACGTACTCCGCTTGCACCGGAAGCACGGCCCATTCCGATCCCCCTTCCAAGGCGCGGATGCCGACGCGCGGCTTCGGATTGGCGCCGCCGGCCTTGGGGTACCGCATCCTTTCCGCGCGCCCCTCGAACGGGCGGTGATCCACGAGCGGAAATTCGGTCACGCCCGATTCGTCGAGCTGGAGAAACGCGATGCGTTTCGCGTCGGGCGACCACCAATAACCCGTGTCGATCCCCAGTTCTTCGGGGTAGACCCAATCCAGTTCACCGTTCAGCAGGGACTCGCTTCCCCCCTCGGTGACGCGCCTTTCCTCGCCGCCGCCGGACGGCACGATCCAGATGTCGTGATCGCGGATGAAGGAGATCCAGGCGCCGTCCGGAGACCATTTGGCGTCATGAACCCGGCGGGGTCCCGATGTGAGCGGCCGACCCGTTCCGTCCTTGAACACAAACAGGTGCTTCCCTTCGATGAGAATCGCGTGTTCGTCGGGCGACCAGGCGTAGTCGCGCGCCTCCGGAACGGCGGTCCAATCCAGCACATCCGCCCGCGCGCCCGTCTCCGGATCGAAGGTCCACAACGTTCCATCCTGCACGTAGCTCAGCTTCGAAAGCGGCGTCCACCGCACGTGGGAAGGCAACGGCGACGCCGGCGGCGGATCCGCGAAAAGCGCGTCGACGGTGAGCGTGGGAGCCGGCGGTGCCGCGCAGCCTGCGGTGAGCAATGCCGAACCGCCGGCGGTGAGCAGAGTCGAACCGCCTGCGGTGAGCAGAATCGAACCGCCGGCCAGAAGCGATAGAGTGATCCAACGCCTCAACATGAGGGACCTCGCGACCGTAAATCGTCGACCGTCTATCGTTGACCGCAAACCGAAGCCGACTGAGAGCTTGGAATCTGCGCCAACGGCTCCTCAGTGACTACTGGATTCTTGATTTCGCATTCAACGGTCAACGGTTTTCGGTCAACGGCCAACGGACGGCAATTCCACGCGCCCCGGAATCCGAACGACCGGAAACTCCTTATCCACTTGCAGCGCGGCATCGAAAAAATTCCACCGCGCCAGACCGTCGTCGCTCTGCGGTTCCAGAAGATAGATCGCCACATTCCCAAGCGGCTGAGCCGTGCGGACGACAAACTCATCCCGCGACAGCCGCCGCCGGGTGTGGTTCGGCTCCACCGTGACCACCGTCTCGAAGCGTTCTCCCGACCCGGCGTCGCGACTGAACGTTTTCTCGATCCGTCGCACGGCATAGGCTTCGATGTCGATCTCGACCTCCTCGGTGAGCCGCTCCACCCGCACGTTGTGCTCCCGCAGCTTGGCGGCCAGTGCCTGCGCCTCCGCAGGGAAGGCGTAGGCGAACGGGCGGCGGACTTTCACGCTGGGCACGAAGTCGGCGTAATAACGCGTGCGGTAATCCTCCGGTTTGGCCCCCTCGATCCGCCGCTCCTTCAGCGACGGCCGATCCCACGAAAGAAGCGTCACCTCTCCAGCGCGGGGCTGGACCGGAAAATCGAACAAGAGTCGGTCGCCGGCATGCTTCGCGACGCCGTAGTTGATCGCAACCCAATCGTCCGGCGCGGGATCCAACCCGCGGCGCAGGATGTCGCGCTCGGCATCTTCCACAATGCTCATGATCTCGCCGCCGTGGGCGGCGACGTAGCGGAGAACCTCCAGGACGAAGGCGTAGGTGGCGTCGGCGCGGCGCTCGAACGGAATGTATGAATAAGCCTCCGACAGGACGTCCATGCGCCCCAGAAGGCCGCGATAGTTGCTGCCGTATCGGGGAAGCGGAGAGTAGGTCTGCCAGCCGGCCTCGGGGTTGGTTTCCTCGCGGAAATCGCCGTAGTAAAACATGTCGAAACCCGTTTTCGACTTGACCGCCTGCGAGACCGCGGGAAGCAGCCGATCGAAGACGTAGCGGATCGGTCCCTCGGGACCGCTTTGCGGGTTGTGCGCCGTGTCATAGGTCAGCGCATAACGGTGGAGCGAACCGTCGGTGGTGTGCAGATCCATCGTCAGATGCGGGCGCCATTTCCCGAAAAAGCGACTCAGGTGGCGGGATTCGACCGCTTCCATCTTCATGTAGTCGCGATTCAAATTGATGCCTTCGCCCGTGTAGCGCGTTCCCACGCCCCCCTCCGGCCCCACTTGGCCGGACAGATTCTTGAGATCCAGCTTCCGGTTTTCCGGCGCGATGGCGTCGTTCCCGTCGGGATTGTAGTTGGGAACGATGAGAAGGATCATGCGATCGAGGAGTCCCTCGGCGTCTCCCAACGCGAGGTCCCGGGCGAGCATGAGGGAGACTTCCTTCCCTTCGACCTCTCCGGCGTGGATGTTGGCGATGATCAACACCACCGGCACGGGCGCCCCGGACGGCGCCCGCGTGAGGATGAGCGCCGGCATGTCCTGGCCCAGCGCGCTGCGGCCGATGGACTCGACGCGGACCAGATCGGTGCGCGCTCGCAGTTCCTCGATGAACGCCAGCACGTCCGCATGCCGCGACGTCTCTTTGTAGCCGGTCCGCTCCGCGACGGTCTTGGGTTCCGGGAATCTTTGAGGCCCCGCGCAGGAGCACATCGACAGCGCGGCCGCGACGGCCGCCATGCACCGCTTCATCTCCGGGATCTCCTTATGGCTCGGCCATTCTACGAACGCCGCGATAAAAATGTCTCGAAAACCACGCCATCCGGCGGACATGCGCCGAAATGCGGGGCGGCATGGCGGTCGCGTTCGCGGACGCCCGCCGCCTCTTCCTCGTCCGCAACCGCCCGCCGGCAACGTACGTCATCGTTCCTGAGCTGAAACTGCTGATCTTCAATTCCGAGCTGGTGCTGATCCACGAGGCATGGGAGCGCGCGGTCGCCGCGCACGCCGAACGACCTGGAGCTCCCAGCATTTCCTCATCTCCCCCGGAATAACGACGCCGGCCCGGATGTTTTACCATCAGGACTCCAGAACTCGAACATCCATGAATGGCTTGATTCCGCTTGGAAGATTGCGGTCGAGTCCGCATCACCCTTTTCTGAGGAGGCCTTTATGAGGTCCGTGCTGGCGGTAGGGCTGGGCGTGACGTTCCTTCTGACGGCCGTCGGATGCGCCTCCGGCGGGTCGAGCGGGAGTTCCGGGATGATGGAGATGAAATGCTCCAAGTGCAGCATGGCCATGAGTGCGGATACGACGATTCACTGTCCATGCGGCGCCGACGTGAAGGTGGGCGACCTGATGGTGAAGTGCAAGTGCGGCGCGGAGATGAAGGCCAAGGCCTTCTCCGGCAAGTGCGCCTCGTGCGGGATGACGATGGACCAGAGCACGGCGGACTGCAAATGTCCAAAATGCGGAGGAACGGGCAAGGCCAAAGACCTGGCGTGCCCGCAGTGCGCGGCGATGAAGAAGTGAGCCCGCCGCAAATAGTGTCGTTTTCCTTTCGGCGGCCTCATCCCGCCTGCGCGGCCGAAGCGACCGCTACGGCGTGGCGAAGGCCCGCCGAAGCCTTGGCGAAGGCGGATGGAATCCAGCCTTGGCGACTCTGACCGCTGAGTCGGGATTCCCCCCCGGCGCCACGTCCTATTCGTTTTTGCGGTTCAAATCGACGCCCGCGTAGTAGCCCAGATCGATGTTCTTTCGCGTCTTGACCGCGTACGTGATCTGCCCCAGGTGGTAGGAAAAGTGCTCGGTCACGTGGATCAACGTGCTCAGCGCGTTGGTCTCGAACCCCTGAATGCGACGCGCGTCCAGAAGGTGATCCGGATCCAGCCGATCCATCACCGCGACCGCTTCGGACACGGTTCGATTGATCCGCCGGAGCAGTTCCTCCGCCGGAATCGGGCCTCGCTCTGAAAACTCTTTGGAGCGCTCGCGCACGTCCGGAGCGCCGCCCAGCCCTGAAACGATGTGCTGCCGCACGTTGCCGCAGAGATGAAGGATCAGATTCCCCACGCTCGCCGTGTTCTCGTTGGAGCGAAACCAGATCTCTCCGTCCGTCAGCCTGGACAGGCATTTCTTCAGCCGCGGCAGAAACTCCTCGACCAGTTTGTCGCGGCAGGCCCGGATCAACGCCTTTCCCAGATTTTCGGCTTCGGCCATGACGTCGAATTGTACGCCCGCTGGAACACGGCTTCCACCGAACTTTTTCCCGGCTGGGAGACTCAAAATTCCCGGCGGCGGTAACAAAAAGCGGCCCGGCGCAGATAGAGAGGTAGGAGACTCCGGTGGCGCTCATTGTGAACGATCCGAAGGTCGATCGCCTGATCCAAAAGCGCGGAGCGGCTGATGCGAGATCCCGAGCTCTCCCGGGACCTCGTGCAAGAGACGCTCAAGCGCGCTTACCGCGACATCCAGGTCTACGATGACGCCCGCCCCTTCACCCGATGGATTTACGGAATCCTGCGCAAGAACGGTCTTCACCTCCTGAGAAATCGGATGCGCCGTCAGTTTGCGGACAGCCCGCCTGCGGAAAACCGGGACGCGTGTGGAGAGCAGCAAATCCTCCAGGAGATCAAAATGGCTTTCCTCGGGGACCGAAAAGGAAGAAACTGCCGGTGTCGGGAGGAGCCAAAATTCTGGCAATTATATTGCCTATTTTATGATAAGAATGGCAATAATAGTGCCGAAATTTATCATGGCCATGCTCGGAGATCATATCGTCCGCACCATGCGTGGCGGAATTTCCGCTCGTCCCTCATGACGTGAAGAACGAAGACGGTTTCCTGTCGAATCTTCTTCAACCGGCGTCCGGATCAGGTAGGATCGCGCCGGCCAGCGGAGACCGAATAGGAAAAGCCGCCCTGCTCCTTCCTCGAAAACGTGCATCAACCTCCAGATACGCCGACCGGTCCCATCGATCCCACGCGCGGTCCGCTCCTGCGCGCCGTCTTCCGTCTGGCCCTTCCCGTCGTCGTACAGCAGTTCTGCCACATGTCGTTCCACCTGATCGATCTCATGTGGGTGGGGCGGCTCGGCGCGGCCTCCACCGCGGCCGTTACCACGTCGATCTTCGTCTTGTGGGCGGTGTTTTCCGTCGCCGACATCGCGGCCGTCGGCGTCGTGGCGACGGTGGCGCGCCACATGGGCGCTCGCGAGCGCGACCGCGCGGCGTACGGCGCGGCGCAGGGAATTCTGCTGGCGCTGCTCTTGGCGCTCCTCCTCGCCGCCTTCGGCCTGCCCTCGATCCGACCGCTCCTACGCCTCATCGGCGCCGCTTCGGACGTGCGGCATCTGGCCGCCTCGTACTTGACGGTGGTCGTCTCGGCCTCGGGGCTCACGTGTCTGTACTTCGTGTGCGAGTCCACCATGCGCGCGGCGGGCGACACGCGCACGCCCCTGCGGGTGGTCGCGGGGAGTCTGCTCCTCAATGCGGCGCTCGATCCCCTGCTCATTTTCGGGATCGGACCCTTCCCCTCGCTCGGCGTGACGGGCGCGGCGTGCGCCACGGTGGTCGCGCAAGCCGCGGCCATCGGCTGCTTCGCGTGGCTCGCGTGGCGCCGCCATCCCGCGTTCCCGCTCGACTTCGGGGCGCTCCGGCGCTTCGACCCGCGCTACGCCCTGGCGCTGGCGCGGATCGGCCTGCCCTTCTGCCTCATCGGGGCGCTCTTCTCGGTCGTGTATCTGTTCATGACGGGCCTGGCGGCGCGGTTCGGCACCGCCGCCGTCGCCGTACTGGGGATCGGGAATCGCGTCGAGTCGATCGCCTATCTGGTGGCGGTGGGATTCGCGCAAGCGTCCGAGGCGATGGTCGGACAGAATCTGGGCGCGGGCCGGCCCGACCGCGCGGAGCGGGCGGCCTGGCTCTCGACGGGTCTCACGGGCGCGTTCGCGTTCCTCCTTTCGATCGTGATGTGGGTCTGGCCCGAGGGGCTCCTGCGCTTCTTCACGCCCGACGCTGACGTAGTGCGCTCGGGCGTTCCATACCTGCGCGTGCTGGCGATCTGTCAGGTATTCACGGCGTTCGAACTGGTGATGAACGGCTCATTCTCGGGCGCGGGAGACACGGTGCCGCCGATGCTGATTTCGACCACGATCTCGGCGCTCCGCATTCCTCTTGCGTGGTGGCTGTCGCTCGGCCTTGGGCTCGGACTCGTCGGAATCGCCTGGACGATCACCGGAACGTGCGTCGTGCGCGGTTCGCTTCTCGCCCTGTGGTTCCGGCACGGTGCCTGGAAGACGAAGGCGCTGGCGACTGTTGGCTTTTCTCAAAGCTTGACCCCATAATTTCCAAGAGAATGGACTTCTCACAACCTGGAATCAAAGGCCGCGGAGCCGCCGAGAATCCGCCGAATCGATTCGAAGAAATCGAGTACGCTCCGGATCCGCAAGCGGCAGAAGAGGATCAACCGGCGCCGGGAACCCGTTTCTTCAAAGACCGCTCCAAGAGCATCATCGCCACCAATGACAGCCCGGACGTCGGTTTTTCGGCCAGCCTCAATCCTTATCGCGGATGCGAACACGGATGCGTGTACTGCTACGCGCGGCCGACGCACGAATACCTGGGGCTCTCTTCGGGTCTCGACTTCGAGACGAAAATCATGGTCAAGGAGGACGCACCGGACCTCTTGCGAGGCGAGATCTCTTCCCCCAAATGGAAGCCCCAGGTCGTCGCCATCAGCGGCGTGACCGATCCCTATCAGCCGATCGAGCGCAAACTGGCCATCACCCGCACGTGCCTGGAAGTCTTCGCCGAGTTCCGGAATCCCGTGGGTATCGTGACGAAAAACCATCTCGTCACCCGAGACATCGACGTTCTCAAGGAACTCGCCCGCCACGACGCCGCGGCGGTGTTCGTCTCGATCACCACGCTCGACTCGGAACTGGCCCGCGCGATGGAGCCGCGGACGTCCACGCCGGCCCGTCGACTGGCGGCGATCCGGGCGCTGGCTGACGCCGGCATCCCGGTGGGAACACTCGTGGCTCCCGTCATTCCCGGCCTCACGCTGCACGAGATCCCATCAATTCTTTCGGCGGCGGCTCAAGCGGGAGCCCGCCACGCCGGCTATGTGATGCTGCGTCTCCCCCACGCCGTAAAACATCTCTTCGAGCGGTGGCTGGAGCGGCGCTATCCGCTGAAGATGAACAAAGTGCTCCATCAGATTCGCTCGGTCCGACACGGCCGATTGAACGATCCGCGTTTTGAGTCGCGAATGACCGGAGAGGGAGTCCTCGCGGAACAGGCGGCCCAACTCTTTTCCGTCGCCTGTCGTAGAGCGGGAATTTCCCAAGAGGGGCCGAAACTCTCCACCGCGGCGTTCCGCCGGCCGGCCGACGCGCAGTTGCAGCTCTTCTAGCCGGACCTGCCTTGCCGTCGATAAAACATTGCTATACAATTCTAGCGATGTGAAGCAATCATAGCATGATCAGAGCAGCAGACCCCACACTCATAGATCATTGCCTCCTGGAACTCGCCGCCGAGCGAAGCCGGCGCAGCGTGGGCCGCGCGTGGCGCGAAATCCTCTCCGTCATGCGCGAGCGGGGATTCAGGGACCGTGAAGTCTATACCTCGATCGAGATTCTCAAAAAGAAGGGTTACGTCGGTTACAAGGACGGGAAGTCTGGACGAAAGCCTCTCGACGACCTGGACACCGTCATCGCGATCACCCCGGAAGGCAAGGGCTTGCTGCGACGGCAGCAGGCGACGATGCAGTTCAACGTGCGACTGCCCGAGGCGCTCCAGCCTGAACTGGGCGACTTCGTGGGAAAAGCCGGCGACACCGTGACCGCGGTGGCGGTGACGGCCATGAAAGAATGGACCCGCATGCAAAAATTCCCCGGCATCGACTTCCGCTGGACGCCGAGCGGGCGCCAGCCGTGCGTCACGGGGACCGGGCTCAAGGTTTGGGAGGCCTACCGGATCTGGCTGGACCATGGCGGGGACATCGAAAAGGTCGAGAAGAACTACGCGAATTTGAGCCGTGCCAAAGTCCATGTGGCTGTTGCCTATGCGCAGGCGTTCATCAACGAGATGCCCGAGGGTGCCTTCGGCAAGCGCCCGCCTTTCGCGCGTGAGGTCAAGGTCTAGGGCGTGTCCAAGCCCAAGTTTCTTCTCGACGAGCACATAGGCCGTCGCGTCGCCGAAGAGGCGGCCAAGCGCGGGATCGACGCCTATGGGGTCGACGGGTCGGAACTGGCCGGGCTGGACGACCTCGTCCTCTTCCGGCGCGACATCGCGGATCAGCGCATCCTCGTCACGTACAACAACGGCGACTTCGCGCCGCTCATGACGGATCTCTTGAGGGAGGGCGCGACCATCCCGGGCCTCGTCTTCGTGAACGTCGATACGATTCCGACGTCCGACGTCTCCGGACTCGCTCGTGCGATCGGGCGTCTGGCCGCACGGATCGAGGCGCGAGAGGTAGACCCCACGGGCGGCGTGTTTTTGGGTCGCGCCTGATCGGCTATTGCATGCCGACTGTCGCCTCGCGAATCAGCCGCCACGCCGTCTCGACGTGTGCCGCCGTCGTCCCCAGGTTCCCCACCGCCAGCCGCAACACGAACCGCCCGCGCAACTTGGTATGCGATAAGAAGACCGGCCCGGCGGCGTTGACGCGGTCCAGCAGGCGCTCGTTGAAACGATCCTGCTCTTCGGGTGAAGCATTGGACGTCGCGCGGAAGCACACGACGCTGAACGGGACGGGAGCGCACAGTTCGAAGCCGGGCTCGGCGCGGACCCGCTCTGCAAACTCGCGGGCCAGCGCACCATGATGCCGGATGCGCTCCCGCAGGCCCTCGGCGCCGAACGCGCGGATCACCATCCACAACTTGAGCGCGCGGAATCTCCGGCCGAGCTGGACGCCCAGATCCATGAGATTCGTGACGCCGGCCTCCTTCGTGCGCAGATATTCCGGCACAAGCGAAAAGGCCGCCTTCAAGCGATCCGGATCGCGCACCAAAAGCACGGAACAATCGACCGGCGTGAAAAGCCACTTGTGCGGATTGAGGACAACGGAATCGGCCTCTTCCCATCCCTCCATGAGCGCGCGATATTCCGGGCAAATCGCCGCGCTGCCGGCGTAGGCCGCATCGACGTGAAACCAGAGGCGCTCGCGCCGGCAAATCGCCCCGATCGCGCGGAGCGGATCGACGCTCGTCGTGGAGGTTGTCCCGGCCGTCCCGACGACCGCGATGGGCGCGCGGCCGGCTCGCCGGTCCTCGTCGATCGCTTGTTCGAGCGCCTGCGGGATCATCCGGAACCCGTCATCAGTAGGCAGCCGCCGCACGTTGTCGGTTCCGATGCCGAGCGTGACGGCCGCCTTGTCGACCGACGAATGCGCCTCCTCGCTGGCATAGATCGTCAGCGCCGGCAGATCAGAGCGCCCCGCCATGCCGCGCCGCCGGATGTCGAGCCCGGGCGCTTGATGCCGCGCCGCCGCCAGCGCCAGAAGCGTGCCGATCGAGGCGGTGTCATTGATGTGGCCTTGGAACTCGGACGGCAGCCCGACCATCTGACGCAGCCAATCGCATACACGCAGCTCCAGTTCCGTCGCGGCGGGACCTGTTTTCCAGACCATCGCGTTGGCGTTGAGTGCGGCCGCCAGCGCCTCACCCAGAACCCCCGGCTTGGAGCCCGTGATCGCAAAGTAGGCCATGAACCCGGGATGGTTCCAGTGCGTCGTGTTGGGCTCGACGAGCCGCTGATAATCGTCCAAGATCCGGTCCATCGACTCCGGCTGCTCGGGCGGAATCGCGGGCAAGGCTTGCGCCACGTCCCCGGGCCGGATCTTGGGCACGACGGGATAGTCGCCGACGCGCTCGAAGTAGTCGGCGATCATGTCGGCCACGCGATGCGCGGCCGCGCGGAACGTGGAGGCGGGGATGTCGCCGGAAGACATGGTCTGGCCTCAGACTATTGCTTCATCTTGAATGCGCCGTGTCGAGATAAAGGGGAAGCGCCGAAAATCATCGAGGTTCTCCGTCACGATGAGCGAAACGCCGGCGTCTTTCATGGTGACCGCCAAGAACAGGTCATACCAAGCGGCGCCGGTGATTCCCAGAGCGGCTCCTTCTCGAAGCGCACGCATCACGGTTCCACGCTGGGGGTATATCTTGGAAAGCTTCCTCGACCGGTAAAGGAGGCGGGCCCGGCCGGCCGCGTCCGCCGACGACAATGGGGGATCCACGAAGCGGGCTCGCGTCACGACGGCGGAGAATTCAACGATGTTTTGGGGAGCGATGCAGAATAGATGGCGTTCCCGCAGCCCTCGACCCACCAATGAAGCCGCCGCCCCATGAAGCGGCGAAGCGCGGTACGTCGCGTGCACGAGAACGTTCGTATCCAGGAGGGCGCGCGCCATTGAAGCCCGGGGCTATTCGTAGAGGTCCTGACGCCGCAGGGATGACAGGACTCGGCCATCGACCGCCTGGAGCGGATCGGTGAACGTCCTCGAAAGCTTTTTCCGATACGTCCAGGGCTTTACATTCGAAGCAAGTCTCTTGATCTTCAGGTATTCGTCTAGTCCGAAAACGCGCGACGGTCGCCGTTTTTTAGGCACGACGACGGCGACGTCGCCCCGCTCGCAGCGCTTCAGGATCTTTTCCGATACGCTCCTGGGAATGGACGTCATGTAAATCTTCTTTCTATTTCATTATCTAGTAAAACATAAGTAGTTTAGCTTATCAAGATCTTTGAAAAACGGGAATGAGTTGGAAGGGGTGAGGGAAGCGCGAGGCAAATCAACGAATCGGCGAGGAGCCGCGTTTCCTGGACGGACGCAGCGCGGAGAGAAGGAACTCCGCCACAAGCGCATCCAGTCCCACGGACCCGCAGCCACCGGCGGAGGCGCCTCCATCTGATCCGGCTTCGGTCTTGGGCCCTCCGCCGGGGGGCGGCTCCGAAAGAGGCTCGCCCACCACGATGTCGGTGATGGTGGTCGGCTGCGAGGGATCCGAGGCCTGGGTGTCGTCGAGCGTCAGGCGGATCCACACGTAGCGCGCCGTTTCGGGGACGTCGATTTCCTCCGCCCACGAAACCGGATCCACGACGGTTTCCTCGCGAAGGATGGCCGTATCGGCCGGCGCCAGCTTGTATTGAAGGCGCACCCTGCCTCCGTTCGACTGTCCCTCGATGCGAATCAAGGCAATATCGACGTCTCATGTGTGTCAACCTAAGCGCGGTCCGTTTCGCGACAAAGAGTTATAGCGGATGAGTGATCGCGGCGTCCGGAGGGAGGCGAGGTGGAGGATGTCCAGGCACCGACCGAGCCGCCCGTGCGGAATGGCGCCGTAAGAACGTCGCTCACGCCTTCCGGGAAGGCATTGCTGGAGCCGCTAACGCATCAGGCAGATCCGCGCGATCTCGCGGATCCAGGCGCGGAAATTGGTTTCGGGACGATATTTGGCGGCGTTCTGAATGGCGATCAACGAGACCTCCTGAAGGAGATCTTCCGCATCGTGCGTGCTTCGCACGGCCGCCAAGAGGTAGGCGTTCAGATGCGTCCGGTGCTTCATCAAAAGCGACGCGACCCGCCCGCCTTCCGGATGGCCGGCGTTCAGGCCGGGTGGGTCATGGGCGGCGTCAAACATTGGCCATACTCCTGCACCTTAATCAACGAAGAGCCGCGATTTGCCCGGCTTTTTGCAAAAAAACATTCAAAATAATGATACCCATTTTTGATGCGAGAAACGGACATCGGACATCCTATATCGACTTTAGTATGATTGGCCCGATGGACCTTCAGAATCGCGTCGCCCTCGTGACCGGAGGAGCGCGCAGGCTGGGACGGGAGTTCGCGCTCGCGCTGGCGCGCGCCGGAATGGACGTCGTCGTTCATCACGGACATTCGGAACGGGAAGCGCGCGCGACCTGCGAAGAGATCCGCCGGCTGGGACGGCGCGCCACCGCGGTGCAAGCCGATCTGGCCGACGCCGCCGCGACGGAACGCCTCGTGGACCAAGCCGCCCCCGACGTCCTGATCAACAACGCGGCCATCTTCGTTCGAGGAACGCTGCGCGATACGAGCCTCGAGAACTGGGAGTCGCATCTGGCCGTCAATCTGCGCGCGCCGTTCCTCCTGATGCGCGCATTCGCCCGCGCGCGCGGCGAGCGGCCCGGAAAGATCGTCAACCTCAGCGATTGGCGCGCGTCCCATCCGGGCCGCGCCTATCTGGCGTACACGGTCTCCAAGGCGGGCTTGACCACGTTGACCCAGATCGCCGCGCGCGAGCTGGCGCCGCGGATTCAAGTCAACGCGCTCGCTCTGGGCGCCGTCCTGCCCCCCGCCGGCGGAACGGAGGGCGACTTGGAGCGGGTCCTGCGGCGCGTCCCCGCGGGCCGGATAGCCGAGATTTCCGAAGTCACGGACGCCCTGCTCGCGCTGCTTCGAAACGACTACATCACCGGCGAAACCCTCTTCGTGGACGGAGGCGCGCATCTTCGATGAAAGACTGGATCGAGATCTTCGACCTGCGGGTGCGGACGCTGATCGGCGTCGAGGACTGGGAACGGCGCGAGAAGCAGGAAATCCTGGTGAGCGTCCGGCTGCTGACCGACATCCGCCGCGCGGCCGCCTCCGACGATCTGGATCACTCCCTGAACTACCGCGACGTCTCCAAGCGCATCCTGCGGTTTGCGGAAACGTTCGACGGCCGCCTGGTGGAACGGTTCGCCGAGGAAGTAGCGCGGTTGTGCGTGGCGGAGTTCCACGCGCCGAAAGTCCAGGTTCGCGTGGAAAAGCCCGGCGCGCTCCGTTTCGCGCGCTCCGTGGGCGTGGCGATCGAGCGCGAGGCCTCGGATTACGATCCAAAATGACGCGAGCGTTCGTCGCGTTCGGTTCGAACATCGACCCGGAACGCCACGTGGTCGAGGCGATCCGGCGGCTAGCGGAACTGGTCCGTCTGCTGCGCGTCTCGCCGATCTACGAGACGCCGCCAGTGGGAGCGCCCGGCGCTCCGGCGTTCCTGAACGGCGTGGTGGAGATCGAGACCGAGCTTCCGCGGGAGCGGTTGATCGCCGACGTGCTGCGGGCCGTGGAGGATCAGCTCGGCCGGCGGCGAACCGCGAACTCCAACGCGCCAAGGACCATCGACCTGGATCTGATCCTCTTCGGCGGCGAGATGCACGCGGACCCCGCGCGGCACGCGCACGTCGCCGTGCCCTTGGCGGACCTCGTCCCGGATTGGATTCACCCGCTCCAGGGCGCATCGATGGCGGTCCTGCGGGCGCGCTTCAAGGGGGAAGAGGAGCGCTTCCGGCGGCGGCCCGACGTTGACCCTCACGCGAGGCATCCCTATCCTCAGTGCCGCGCCCCAGAGTAGGTGTCCGGTTATTCTGGGGCGCGGAGTCCCAAGTCCGAAGTCCCACGTCCCGAGTCTGGGTCCCCCTCACACTCCCCCAGGGGGAGCCGGAAGGGGACCCGGACGTTGAACGTTGGACTTGGGACCTTGGACTTCGGACTTCGACAACGAGAGGAGGCGTTATGGGAGAAACTCTGAGCTTCGCAAGACCCGACGGCGGAGAGGTGCCGGGCTACGGGGCGAATCCCGCCATGGGCGGCGCCGCGCCGGGCGTCGTCGTCATCCAGGAATGGTGGGGTTTGAACCACCAGATCCGCGGCGTGGCGGACCGCCTCGCAGAAGCCGGTTATCGCGCCCTCGTGCCGGACCTCTATCGAGGCAAATCCACGGTCGACGCCGAGGAGGCCAGCCATCTCATGACCAGCCTGAATTTCGCCGACGCCGCGACGCAGGATATCCGCGGCGCCCTGCGACATCTCAAATCGAACGGTCGCAAAGCGGCGGTGATCGGCTTTTGCATGGGCGGCGCGCTGACGATCCTGACGGCGGCGCAGGTCGCCGAAGCGGACGCGGCCGTTTGCTTTTACGGCGTCCCTCCGCCCGATGCCTACGACCCGAGCCGCATCCGCATCCCGCTCATGGGCCATTTCGCTGAGAAGGACGCGTTCTTCCCGATCCCGATGGTGGAGGCGCTCGAAGCCAAGCTCAAGCGATCCGGCGCGTCCTATGTGTTCCATCGCTATCCGGCCGACCATGCCTTCTGCAATGAAACGCGTCCGGAGGTGTACCACGAGGAGTCCGCGAGGCTCGCCTGGGCGCGGACGATGGACTTTTTGAAGAAGCACCTGACCTAATCTGACTTATTCATGAACCCCGAAGACACCAAGAAGCCCTGAGATGCTGTCTTGGAGGCATATCTCACGGTCTTTCGCGCGGCCAAGCGCCCTCGGGAAACAAGCGACTGTCAAATCGCATCGATTTTCGGTTCCGCCTGGAATTTGCGGAATGGATCTTCGGATTTCTTCCACACGAATCTCAGGTCCGCTTGGTGTCTTGGTGGCTTGGTGGTTAGAAAGACGTGAATCTCCGAGTTAACGGCTCGCCTTCGCGCGCGACAACACCCGCGCCGCGCCCTCCTGCTCCAGATTGATGGCGCGGATGGGAAACGGGATGGTGATGCCTTCCTTCGCGTAGCGCGCCTGAAGCGCTTTGATGAATTCGTGCTTCAGAAGGAAGTTGTCCACGAACTCCTGCGCCCGCAGGATGACCGTGAAATCGATGCTCGAGCTGTTGAACGTGTGATAGCGGATGAACGGCTTGAAATCGGGCACCGCGCCCTGCACGGTTTTCTGTACCTCTTCGGCCACCTCGACCGTCACCTGCTCGACCTTCCTGAGGTCGGAGTCGTAATGGACGCCCACCTGGACCAGCACCGCCAGATCCTTGGATGGATAGTAATAGTTGAGCACCCGGGAGGAGACGAGCTGCTTGTTGGGGATGATGACCATGTTGTTGGGAAGCATCCGGATCCAGGTCGTGCGCCATCCGATGCGTTCCACGTACCCTTCCTCTCCCGAATCCAGCTTGATGTAGTGCCCCTTCTGGACGGGGCGATCGACGACGATCTGGATGCCGGCGAAGAGGTTCTCCAGCGTCGGCTGAAGCGCGAGCGCCACCGCCAGGGAGCCGATGCCCAGCGTCGCCAGGACCGGAGTGATTTCGATGCCCAGCGTCTCCATGAGCATCAACGCGCCGAGGGCCACGATGACGCCGCGCTCCAGACCCTTCAGCAGCCCGCCGGCGGTTCTGAGGAATTCCACCCGCTCCGCGTACACCTCGATCAAGCCGCGAATCAATCGATCCGTAAAGATGATCGCGGCCAGGATGGCGGTCGCCGCCAGCGCCAGGTTCAGGGTGCGTTGGGAGTCCGGAGTTCCCGTGGGCGTCAAATTCACCAGCGCGACCGGGCTCGACACGAGGATCAGCATGACCAGGGGAAAGCCCAGCGCCCGGATCAGCACGTCGTCCAGCTTGGAGGCGGTTCGTTGCGCGAGCCGGTGCAGCCGGCTGAACAACACCGCCTTCAGCGCGAATCCGAACACGACCCAGCCGGCCAAGAAGATCGGAACCCAGATCCATGCGGGAAAGCTGACGCCAAGGAGAACCCAAGGTTTCATGGCGCTGAATGTAGTCAGGGAACGGAAAGCGGTCAAGTTACAATAAGTTTTGAGAATATTTTGTAACAGACGTATCATGAGGGCGATGCGTAAAGCGGCGCTTCCCGCATTCGTCGCCGTTTTGATGGCGGTCTCCGCGCTCTTCGGCGCGGTCGTCTTCGGCGGCCGCGGCACGCCGCCGGGTCCGCCCGCCGAGACGCCGGCGGAATACCGACTGGCGATCCTGGGCGGCATGATGGACGTCGCCCACCCTTCCTACGCGCCGCTCTTCCGCGATCTGCTCGCCTCCAGCCGCGACTCCACCTATCTTCTGCTGGCGATCGGCGGATTGGAAAAGATGCGAGACCTTGCTTCACTTCCCGATCTCCATCGCATTCTGGCCTCCGATCTGCCGGAATCGATCCGGGAAGCGGCCCGGAAAGCGATCGACCGCATCGAGGGACGGTAGCTCGCGCGCCTCCTCAGCGTAGGAAGGCGAAGTACACGGCCGCGACGATCAGGGCGAACGACGCCAGGTGATTCCAGCGCGGGGTCTCCCCGAAATACAGCAGCGCGAAGAGCATGAAGACCAGCAGCGTGATGATCTCTTGAAGCGTCTTGAGCTGGTACAGCGTGAACGCGCCGCGACCCCACCGATTGGCGGGCACTTGAAGGCAGTATTCCGGCAAGGCGATCAGCCAGCTCACCATCACCACTTTCCAGAGGTTGTGCTGCGCATACTTCAAGTGGCCGTACCAGGCCATCGTCATGAAGACATTGCTGGCGATCAAAAGCAGGATCGTGTTCATTCATAACCTCGACGTGAAAAGATGTGGTTCGGGGCGGGATTTTCTGCGAATCTCGGAGCGAATTCAAGCGGAGAACCGCATGGGCGACATCAAGGTCACCAACCACGGGCCGTATCGGATCGAAGGCGAGTTTCGAATTTTGGACGTGTCCGGCCAGGCGTGGGATCTATCGGGCCGGAAGGCCGTATCCCTCTGCCGCTGCGGGCATTCGGCGAACAAGCCCTTCTGCGACGGCTCGCACGCGAGAGTCGGCTTCACGTCGGAGTGCGCGGCCACGAAGCTCCCGCCTCCGGCGCCTAAGCCGTAGGAGATTGTCGAGATATTGGCGATATGGAGATGTGACCTACTCCACATGGGGAGGCCCTATCTCGAATGTCCCCCTATATCTTGGTATCCCCTTGTATATCTCGGCACGCCCTTTACTCCCGCCCGTCCAGCGACAGCCGCGGCAGGAGCGCCGGATCGACCGTTCCCGGAGGCTCCCGGAATACCGGCGCGCAGCAGGCTTCCATCCGCTCCAGGAATCGATCCACATCGATCCCCATGAACCGCGGCCGGAAGTTCTCGAGGTTGTTCCACATCCGCCGGTAGAGCGAGCGGGCGCCGTTCACGTTGTGTTTCCCGGCGTGATGCAGCGCCACAGCGGCCTGGATAAGCCCGTGAAGAAATCCCTTGCGGTCGTCGTTCACCTCGATCCATAGATCTTCCCACACTTCGTGCGCCTCGAAATACTCTCCGCGGTTGAAATGATCGAGGCCCCGCAGATATCGGGGATCGGGAGACGCCTCCTTCCGGGCCTGTCCCCTCTCCCGATCTCCACGCATCGGCATATCCCCTTGAGGATCGTACATCACGGGCCTTCTTCGAATCGGATCACCGAAACCGGACATTCTTCCGTGGCATGCTTGATGCGTTCCGCCCGCGTCAGGTCGGCGTCCGGCCGCACGACGCAGTCCGTCGGCGTCACGTCGAAAACCTCCGGACAGGTCTCCTCGCACAACTTGCAGACGATGCAGCCGGGTTCGATCCACACGCGGGTGATCATGAGCCTATTAGACTACCAGACATTCAAGAATTCCTCACCTGAGCGCCCTTCGTCCCCACCCCCAAGATCGCTAAGCAAAGAAGGCGTGACGGAAGAAACCGCCCTTGGTCCAATAACGGCCGTGTCCGAAACCTCGACGCCCGTGACCGCCGAGCATTTCCGGTACCTGGCCGAGCGCACCGTCCCGGAGGACGCCTTTCTATGCCAGTTGAAGGACGCCGCCCGGGCGGCAGGACTGCCGGCGATCTGGATCTCCCCGGAACAGGGCAGCTTCGTGCAGATCCTCCTGAAGCTGTGCCGCGCGCGGGAGGTCGTGGAAGTCGGCACGCTGGCCGGCTACTCCGCCATCTGGATGGCGCGAGCCCTTCCCGCCGGCGGGCGCGTCCGAACGATCGAAATCAATCCCGCCTACGCGGACGTCGCGGAGCGCTGGGTGAGCGCGTCGGACGTTGCCGACCGCATCGAGATCGTGCGCGGAAACGCGGTCGAAGTCCTGCCGGCCTTCACCCCGGACTCCGCGGACGCGATGTTCGCCGACGCGGACAAGGTCAACAACGCGACATACCTGCGCGAAGCGTTGCGCGTGGTCCGAAAAGGCGGGTTGATCATGTTCGACAACGCCTTCGCCTTCGGCCAGCTTTTCGCGCCGGTCCCCACGGAATCGGGCGTCCGGGAAATGCGCGCGTTCAACGATCATCTCGCGAGCGTCGCCGGCGTTCACGGCATCATCGTCCCCCTCGGCGACGGCTTGTGGGTGGCCGTAAAGAATTAATGCGTACGCGCGCTCGTCAATTACGTCAAACCTCTGCCGGCGGAATGACGAAGATTTGGATAGGGGCGCGCCGGCGGCTCCCGAAATGCCGTTTCGGCGCCCGAACGCCCGCTCCTATAATAAGCGAATCTCCATGGACCTCGAATACGCCCGCGACGTGTTGCGCGCCGAATCGGATGCGATCCGCGCGCTGACCGACCGGCTGGACGAGAGCTTCATTCGCGCGGCCGAGCTGATCCGCTCGTGCGAAGGCCACCTCGTGGTGACCGGCATGGGGAAGGCGGGCCTCATCGGCCGCAAGATTTCCGCGACGCTCGCGTCGACGGGCACGCCGTCCCATTTCGTCCATCCTGCGGAGGCCGTTCACGGCGATCTCGGACGGATTACGAAGAAGGACGTGGTGCTGGCGCTGTCCAATTCGGGAGAAACCGAGGAGCTCCTGCGCCTGGTGCCCAAGGTCCGATCGATCGGTGCGCGGATCGTCGCTTTGACCGCGACGGGACAATCCTCGCTGGGAAAATTCAGCGACGTGGTCGTCGAGATGGGCCGCATCGAGGAAGCCTGCCCTCTCCGGCTGGCTCCGTCCGCGTCCACGACGGCGTTGCTGGCGCTGGGAGACGCACTCGCGCTCTGCGTCCAGAAATCGCGGGGATTCAACCAGGAAGACTACGCGTTTTTCCATCCCGCCGGCGAGCTGGGCCGCCGGCTCCAGAAAGTCGCGGAGGTCATGCGCACGGGCGAGCGCAATCCCGTCGTGCGCGAGGAGACGCCCATCTCGGAGGCACTCGGGCTGATCACCAAGGCGCGCGCGGGGGCGGTCAGCGTGGTCGGGGCCGACGGCCGGCTCGCGGGCATCTTCACCGACGGAGACCTGCGCCGCCTCATCCACCGGAATTCCAACGGCCTCGCGGAACCGATCGGGAAGGTGATGACGCGCACGCCGGCCGTCATCCACCCGAATCAGCTCGTGGCCGACGGCCTGCGCCTCTTGCGCGAGAAGAAGATCGACGAACTGCCGGTCGTCAATGAGCGGTTCGAGCCCGTCGGCATGCTGGATATCCAGGATGTATTGGGCGCGGGGGTCTGAAATGAGAGTCCTCACCCTCGCTCTGCTGGTCGCGACGATGGGGGTATCGCTGGGCCGATTGGAGAGCACAGAGAAGTCGGAGTACCCGGAGCAGAGAAAACCAACCACGGAGACACGAAGACACGGAGAAAAATCTGGGGGATGCGGAGATGGGTGGAGATCCGGAGATCGAAAAACGTTGGAGGATGGATTTCCTCCCCAAAAATATCTCCCTATCTCCCCCTTGTCTCCAGATCTCCCTAAAAATCCTCTGCGTGCCTCCATGCCTCCGGGGTTATCTTTCTCGGTGAACTCCGATTCCTCCGCGATCTCCCAGGAATCCATCCGCAAAGGCGCTCCACCTCCCGCACAGGCTCCCGACGACCGGCCCTCCGAGTTCCACCTTTTCGAAGGCGACAAGCTCCTGGCGAAAGTATCCGGGCGCGTCCGCCTTCGCTCGGATGCCCCCAAATCCGGGGAAGTCGCCGACGTCCGCATCACGTATTACACCGACCCGATCCGCCCCGGCGAGAGCGAGTCGCAAGCCGTTTCGTTGCGCGCGGCCATGGGCCGGATCGACATGGAAAAGAAGACCTCGACGCTCTGGGGCGGCGTCGACGTCGTCATGGAAGACGGGACGGAACTGAGCACCGAAGAAGTATTCGCGGATTTCGCCAGGAACCTGATGCGCTGTCCCAAGCCCGTTCTCATGGCTCGATACGCGCCTCCCGCCTCGGGCGATCCACTCGACCTTCTCGCCGGCGAACCCGTCCTCATCCTGAGCGGCCACCAGATGGAAATCGACCGGGCGACGCAGGCGTACACCATCTCGAACGACGGCTATCTGTGGATCCGCGGCAGCGCTTCCGACGTCCTGGATTCCCGCAAGCCGCTCTCGAAAGATCCGCATCTTCAAAGCGCGCTGCTGCGCTGCGACGGCCCGATGCACCTGCGCGACCTGTCGCAAGAGATTCACGGCCCGCAGCGGATCATCCGCGTTTCCGCGCAGCGCCACGTGCGCCTGGAGCGCCAAGACGGAGCGCACCGCATTTCAGCGACCGCGGATTCGGCCACCGTCTATATGGCCCAGGAACGGGGCGTGCCGGGCGGCGGGTCGGCCCGCCCTCTGGCCCTCACCATGACGGGAGATCTGCGCCTGAACTCCAGCGAAGGGATCCTCGCCGAGGCGGCGCGGCTCGACTGGAACTACCAGGACGACCTCCTTCGCCTGGCGGGCGCGCCGGCCGTCCGCGTTCAACATGGGACCCAGAGGTTGCGCGCGCGCGAAGTCTTCGTGGACCGCTGGCGGAAGCACATCGCGTTCCTCGGGGCGCCTTCGGCGACCGTCCGTCCTGGAAACGCCGGCGGCGACCTGACCGTGACGGCCAGGGACTTGGAGATGCAGTGCGTCGCGCTCCAGGGCACCTGGAAGCCCGAAGCGTTGCGCGCGACCGGAGAAGTCGTCTTGAGCGGGCTCCTGGATGCCGCGGGTCGCCGGGACATCGTCGCCGAGGGCGATGCCTTCGAATGGAATGCCATGCAACAGCGCGGGTCCCTGCGCGGCGCTCCCAACGCCCGGGTGCGCCAAGGCGAGAATCTGGTAATCGCCCCGCTCATCGTGTTCGAGGGCCAGTCGCTCATGGTCGTCAAGGGCCCGAAGATGCTGCGCTTTGTCGACCTCAAGCCCGAGGAGCGGGCGGCCGCGTTCATGGACGCCGCGCTGGGACTCGGAGGCGCGCGCGATCTCGAAGGCCGGTCCCAGTGGACCACCACGTTCACCGCCACGGGAGAGGCGGACGTCGTTTATGATCAGGAAGCCCGCCGGGTGAAATTGGTTGACAGGTGCGAGGTTCGCACCCAAGATAGCTCGCTTCGCGCCGACGTCCTGCACGTCTTGCTGTCCGACCAGGGGAACGGCGGGGTCGAGCAGGTGCTCGGCTTCGGCGGTGTCCAGATCCTCACGACGGCAGGTCCCGGCGGGGCCGCGCGGCTGACGGGGGACGCCTTGGAGTACCTCCCCTCGACGCGGACCGCCAAGCTGCACGGGAACCCCCACGCGACGATGACGATTTCAGGCCGTCAAGAGATCAATGCGCGCGTCATCATGTACAACGACGAAAAGAAGGAATTCGAACTGCTGGACGTCCGCACGCGGTTCGCCGCCGAATCTCCGTGACGGTGGCGCCGTTCGGCATCCCCCTTTCCTTTCAACCGCGAACCCGGGAGCACCTGCATGAAAACGGTCACGCTGATTCCAGGCGACGGCACCGGCCCCGAACTGACCGCGGCGATGCGGCGCGTCGTCGAGGCCTCGGGCGTCCGGATCGAATGGGACGTCGTCGAGGCCGGCGAAGCGGTCATGGCGAAGCACGGAACGCCGCTGCCGAAGTATGTGCTGGACTCGATTGCTCGGACGAAGGTCGCGGTCAAAGGCCCGATCACCACGCCGATCGGCAGCGGCTTTCGCAGCGTCAACGTGGCGCTGCGCAAGGAATTCGACCTCTACGCGAACTTGCGTCCGTGCCTCTGGATGGAAGGCGTCAAGACCCCCATTCCCAACATCGACCTCGTCGTGGTGCGCGAAAATACCGAGGATTTGTACGCGGGCGTGGAGCACATGGTCGGCAAGGACGCCGCGGAATCGATCAAGATCATCACCCGCCAGGGTTCGGAGCGGATCGCCCACTTCGCGTTCGAATACGCCGCCACGCACGCGCGCCGGAAAGTCACGATCGTGCACAAAGCGAACATCATGAAGTGCACGGACGGGCTGTTCCTGAACGTCTCGCGCGAGGTGGCGAAAAACTATCCGCAGATCGAATGCGAGGACCGCATCGTGGACAACATGACGATGCAGCTCGTGCAGAAGCCGGAGCTGTACGACGTCCTCCTGTGCCCCAACCTTTACGGAGACATTCTCAGCGACCTGTGCGCGGGCCTGATCGGCGGCCTGGGAGTGGCGCCCGGAGCGAACTACGGGAAAGACATCGCCATCTTCGAGGCGATCCACGGCAGCGCGCCGCGATATAAGGGAATGAACAAGGTCAACCCCACGGCCGTGATTCTGTCGGCCGCCCTCATGCTGGAACACATCCACGAGGGACAGGCCGCCGACCGCGTCACCAAAGCGGTCCGGCGCGTGATCCGCGAGCGCAAGCGGGTGACCTATGATCTGGGAGGCACCGCGGGCACGAGCGAGTACGCGGACGAGATCATCCGGGTGATGACCCAGACCTAAGCTCCGCCACCCGCAAACAGATGACCAGATCGCGGGTGGCGGAGTCCGAAGTCCAAGGCCCAAAGTCCAACGTCCGGTCCCTTTCCGACTCCCCCCTGGGGGAGTGTGAGAGGGACCCAGACTCGGGACGTGGGACTTTGGACTTGGGACTCCGCGCCCCAGAAAAACTGGACACCTATCTCTGGGGCGCGGTACCAAGCGCCCTACTTCATAAATGAACCGCCAAAACGCCAAAGCGCCATTGGGGGCCCCTAAGTGAACTCTTTTGGCGGTTCGGCGCTTTGGCGGTTCAAACCCTTCGCAAGAAATCGCATCCGTGATTTCTTCACAGCCCCTTATTTATTTCTTCTCAAGTAATCGACCACCCGGCGGATCTGAGCGATCACCTCGGGCGTCTGCCGCACGACGAGGATTCCGTTGCTCAAGCGGATCGAGGTCCTCGGATTCTCCTGCCACGACCGGCCGCCGACATGCGCCTGAATGAGGTCGACCAGCGGAAACTCCGCCGGCTCCACCGCCTCCGACAGCGCGGTCAGCCCCGCCCCCGCGTCCGTGAGCGTCATCTCCACCCCGGGGAAATCACGAATCGGGTAGAGGAGATCCCGGACGTCGATGAGCTCCAGCTTGACGTCCTTGTCGAACTCTTCCCGCGGGGCGATGTGCAGGACGCCGTCCCGGACGCGGAATCCGAATTTCTTCGAAGCCAGCGCCAGATTGAGGATCGAACGGATGGACACATCTTTCACGCGCAGCGTCACCGTGTCGCTCGACTCGCGGACCTCGCGATGGACGAACACGTTGATGTCGGCCACGTCCGCGATGAAGTCGGCCACGCCCGCCACGGGCGTGTCGCGGAAATCGACGTCGATCTTCAGCGTGCGGATCTTCTCCAGGAGTCGGCGGTCCTCGCCCTCCTGGACGGACGCGCCGGCGACCAGCGCCAGCGCCGGAAGGAGTAGTCGAATCATAAGCTGCGCTCCTTTGTGGCAAGAACCGCCAACACGCTGAAGCGCCAACGGCCAACCCTCTTGGGTTTTCTCGGCGGTTCGGCGTTTTTGCGGCTTATCCGGAAATGGAGCCCTTGTTTTGTCACGAGCTCCGGCTACATTTTCCCGCTGCGGCGCGCGAAATAGGCCCGCCATGCTTCCTTGTCGGCGCCGAAATCCTGGCCCGCGCGGCGGCGCAGGAAGTCCAGCGCCGCCTCTCGAAGACCGGGCACGTCGAGAAATTCTATCACATCCTCTTCCAGCACCTCCAGGGCGGCCACGATCCGGAGTCCCGCCCGCCGGTCTCCCTCCACCTCCGACGCCAGAAGGCCCCGAACCCGCCTCACGATGTCGGCGTGGGCCGGCCCATTGAGCCCGCGGCGGTCGATCTTCCGCAGGATGCGCAGCGCCTCGGGAGCGGTGTCTTCCCGCTTCGTCAACTCGATGGCGTGCTCGATCAGCTCGTCGTCCGTCGGTTCCGCTCCGATCTCCAGCAAGGCCCATTCGTCGGCCCCTTCGGCCGCGGGCGCTCGGGCCTGTTCCAGCGCCAGGCCGCGCACGCGCTCGTCGTTCGAACTCGCCAGGATCCGGACGGCCGCCACCTGGCGTGGCGGAGGGGTGTGCGCGTCGAGCATGATCGCGATGAGCGCCTGAAGGTCCGCCGCGCCGCCCCGACCCGCATCACGTTCGATCTGCGCCCGGCGCGCCGCTCCCGCCGACGCATACTCATCCAGAAGCGCCGAAAGCGGCCGTTCCGGCGGAGCAGGGGTCGACGCCCACCGCGCCCATCCCGCGAAGAAGAGCGCCGCCGCTCCCAGAGGGAGGATCACCTTCCAGGCACCGCGACGCGCCCTTCGGGCCGCGGCGCCGACGCGGCTCACATAGGCCTCCCACCGCACCGACTCGCCGTCCCCCGGCACCGATTTCAAGACCTGCTCCAGCCGCTCCAGCGCGCGCAGCTCTACCGCGCACGCCTCGCAGCCGGCGACATGGGCGCGCACCTCTTCCCGGCGGAGCGGGTCCAGTTGCCGGTCCATGTACTCACCCAGAGCGCCCCGAATCGACGTGCATGTCGTCATCTCACACATACTCCTTCAACGCCTCTCGAAGGCGCTTGCGGGCCAACGAGAGATTCATCTTCACGTCATCGTACGAGCAGCTCAACACCAGTCCGATATCGTGGTAGGACAGGCCCTGATAGACGTGGAGCGTGAGCACTTCCCGCTGGCGATCCGGAAGCGCCCGCACCTTTTCACGGACGACGTCCGCCAGCTCCCGAGCCCGGAGCGCTCCGCCACCGTCGTCCGCCACGGGTTCCCGGCGACTTTCGACATCCCGGCGGAAGGCTCCGAGCACCTTATCCCAGCGGGACCTGGCGCGCAGGCGGTCGCGGTGCAGATTGATCAGGATCCGGAACAACCAGCTCCGAAAGGCGCACTCGCCCCGAAAGGCGGCCAAATTGCGGTAGGCGGCCACGAACCCGTCCTGCGAAAGCTCTTCCGCTTCGTCGGCCCGCCCGCCCGTCAGGCGAAAGCAGAACGCGAAGGCTTCTTTCATGTGCAGGCGAACCAGATCCTCGAAGGCCCCTTGCTCGCCTTGCTTGATCCTCAAAACCAGTTCGGCATCGCCCATGAGCGATCCGTCAAGAATTGCTCAATTGTCGGGATATTGGAGCTATGGAGATGTCCTCCGCCACAAATTGTGGTCCTATCTCCAATATCTCCTATATCTCGGCATCTCCCTGAATATCTCGACACGCTCCTAGGGATAGGACGCCGCTCGCTGCGCGCCGTAAAAGCCGGCCTCAACTTTTTTACGCTGAACCGGGTCGGCCGATCGGCTACATTATGAATTCATGGGCAGCATCGGCTTTGACGAAATGCTGATCGTCGCCATCGTGGCGATCATCGCTTTCGGAAAGGATCTGCCGGCGGTGATGCGCCGCGTGGGGCGGTGGTACTCGAAGATCCTGCGGCAGTTCAACGACATGAAAGAGGAAATCGCGCGGCAGATTCCCGACGAGGACTTGCTGGACGACTCCCCTCCCCCGTCCTCGTCGGCCCGCTTGCCGGGACCGGATCCTTCCGATCCGGAGTACGATCCTCGTCCCTTCGATCCTTTCCGTCCCCCGCCGGAAGGAAACGGGAGCTCCACGAGCCCCTCCGAACCGGTTCAACCTTCCGCGTCGCCGGATTCGGAATCCCCAGCCGAAAGTCGCCCGCCATTGCCGCAACCGCCACAACGCTAAAACGCCACCGGACGCCCTTTGAGTTTTCTTGGCGATTTGGCGTTTTGGCGGTTCATGCGCCCCACCGGATATCGCAGCGGTTATTTCCGTGGGCAGTTCCGGCGCTCCCCGTCAAAGCGCGCTCCTTCCGATTATGGAACGGCGTGAGAGATATCCCCACGTCGCCTCGCACGCCGTTCCAGTAGCGAGCCCCGCCCATTTGTCGGACTTTTCTGAAGAAGGGGCGGGGCGAGCGTCATTGCAATTCATGATACTTCGACGAGGCCAGTTTTCGGGCCTCTCCATACTTCTTGGTGTCGAAGAGCTGTCCGTTGATCTGATAAATATAGTCGTACAGGCTCATCCCGTGGCTGATCTGATCCATGGCTTCCTTGAGCGCCGCCTTGAGCGAATGCTTTTCGGCGTCGGATAGGGCCGCGCTCATCTTCGCTTCCAAAGATTTGATCGCCGCCAGCCCCTGCTGGCACGACGATTGCGCGTCCTTTTCAAGCTGGGACGCCAGCAGGCCTGCTTCCGTCTTCCAAAGCTGCTCGTAGGATCCGTATTCGAGCTTCTTCATCGACTTGCCCGCCGCCTGGTTGTATTCCGTGATCATCCCGTTCGCTCGGCGAAGGAGTTCGAGACCTTCCTTCATCAACCTCAACTTGTCGACAAGCTTCGGCAAGATGTCTTGCTTGCGCTCCTCCGAGGCCGCCGCGAACTGAGCCTTGAGGCCCGGGACCTCCTGGAAACCCGCCTCGCACTTGGCGCGCCCCTCCCGCTCCAGGGCGCTGACGTCCGGCGCGGAGACGGGTACCACGGAGGGCGCCTCCCGCTTCTGGATCACCATTTTCTCGGGAGTCCCGCCGCTGCTGGCGGCGACGATGATGATCACCAGAAGCAGGAAGAAGCCTCCCACGCCTCCGAGGATCAGGGGCAAAGGATTCTTCCGGCGAACGGGAACGACGCGCCGACCCCGAGCGTCCTTGCGGGCCGGGCCCGAAGGGCCGCGATTCGAGCGCGGGTCTCTCGGATTCGGCCGTCGCGGCCCCATGTCTCGTCGAATCGTCATGGATTCCCTTCCTTATGGCTTCGGACTTCGGTCTTCGGACTTCGGACGTTGGACTTCCGGCGCGGGCTCGATGATGGACACGGCGGCCTGTTCCTCCCGCAGATGCGCCCGCAAACGCTCCTCCAACCGCCGGACCGTCAATTTCTTCAACGCGTCCGGAACGCCGAACACATCGATCCCGCGCACGGCGCACGACAGCAGCAAAAAGGCGATTCCTTCCGGATTGTCGAAGGAACGAAGGTATCGTCCCAATCGTTTGCGCACGGCGCGCTGGATGTCCCGCTTCTTGAGCCGCGCGCGGGCCGCCCGGCGTATCTCGCGGGCGACCGCTTCCGCCAGGCGATCCGGCTCCTCCGTCTCGCCGCCGATGAGCGAGAAGCTGAACTCGGTATCCGAGGTGTACGAAGCCGAAAAGCTGTCGTCGATCAGCCCTTGCCGGTACCAGGTCTGATGGAAGGCGCTGGTGGAGCCGAAGAGCAGGTCCAGCAGCACCGACGTCGAAAGTTCGCGGTCCAGCAGGCGGGACGAACTCAGGTCGAGATCCTTGAACCCGATCAGCACGCGGGGACGCGACACCACCGCCCGCTCGCGCGCCAGGCGCTGAAAGGTCTGGACGGGCTCGACCGGATAGTTCCTCTCGATGGCCGCTCCGTCGCTCCCGAACGTGCCCTGTGAGAGCGCGCGGCTGAGCTGATCCATGACGCGCTCCGGATCCAGATCGCCGCAGGCCACGAACCACATGTTCGAGGGATGGTAGAAGCGCCGGTAACACCGCTCCAGAAGACCGCGGTCGATGTCCTGGATCGTGCGCACGGTGCCGCCGATGTCCAGGCGGACCGGATGCTCCCGGTACAGCGCGGCCATCAGGTTTTTATACAGGCGGTAGTCCGGCGAATCGTCGTACATCCGCAGCTCTTGCTCAATGATCTGCTTTTCCCGCGCGACCCGTTCGTCGGCGAAATGAGGGAAGAACACGAGCCGCACGAGCAGGTCCAGGCTTTCCTCGAAGCGTTCCGTGCCGCTGAAGTAGTACGTCGTCGTGGTGTAGTCGGTGAACGCGTTGGACGACGCGCCGAACTTGCCGAACTCCATGAGGACGTCGAAATCCGGCTTCTTGAAGAGCTGATGCTCTAGGAAATGGGCGATGCCGGGAGGCGTGGGAGCGGGCGGCTGCCCCGCCGCCGGGCTGAACACGAGGTCGATCGAACCGTAGCGGGTGGCGAAGCACGCGACTTTCTTCAGAAGGCCCGGCTTGGGAAAGACGGCCGCGCGCAAGCCGCCGGCCAGCGTGGCCGCGACCATCCGTTCGCGCAGCAGACGATTGCCGATCGCCTTCACCTGGAACACCTTGACACTCCTTCAGACCCCTTTGACAATAGCGGCACAGTAAACGGAATCGCCGCGGCGAATCAATGGAATTCCGGGCCGGAGGAAGCGAGCGTGACACCGCCGATTCGGGCCATGGTCGGAGCCCTTCTGCTTCTGGGCTTCGCCCCGCAGCAGTCGGCCCAGGAGCTGCTGCTCCAGAAGACTCAAAGCCTCCAGAAGGAGGTCACGGCGCTGCGCGGCCTGGAATTCAAGAAGGACGTGGCGATCGGATCGTATACGCGCGAAGAGCTGGTCGATTTTCTCCGGAAGGAGCAGGAGCGCGAACTGCCCAAGGAAAAGCTGGATCGGCTTCAGAAGGTGTACGTCCATTTCGGCCTCCTCCCCGACCCGTTCGACCTCCACCAATCGCTCCTCGATCTGTTCGGCTCGACCATCGCCGGGTTCTACCATCCGCGCACGAAGGAACTGCGGATCATCAAAGGGCCCGGCGCGCCGGATTACGCCGAACTGGAGGAAGCATTCGAGGAGCGGTACGGCCTGAAGGTGAAGATGGAGGAAATCACGCTGGTTCACGAGCTGTGCCATGCCGCGCAGGATCAACATCATGACCTGACGACGCTTCCCATCGACATCGACGACAACGACGACTTGTCCCTGGCGATCCGCGCGGTGGTGGAGGGAGACGCGATGGCCGTGGGACTGAAATACGGGTTCAAGGATCAATTCGACGCCATGTCGCGGATTTTCAGCGAGGACTACAAGACCGGAGCCTTGCCCGGCCCGGCCGGCGCGCTGCCGGCCTACCTTCGGAGGACGCACACCTTTCCATACGGGTTCGGCACGGAGTTCGCGATCCAGGTGCTCTATCGCGCCAAGGGAGACTGGAAGGCGCTGTCGAAGCCGTTCCTGGACCTGCCGGCGTCCACGGAACAGGTCATGCATCCCCGCAAATATTTGGGAGAGGAACGCGACCACCCGCAGCGCGTCGCTCTGGAAGGCTTGGGAACCATCGTCGGAGCGGGCGGCAAGGAAATCGCCCACAACGTGCACGGCGAGTTCGGCGTCCTCGTGCTTCTGGACGAGTTCAAGCAGGGCACGGCCCGGGAGCGGCGCGCCGCCGCCGAAGGATGGGACGGCGACCGGTATCACCTGTACGAAGACGACGGCGGCCGCGTCTTCAGCATCTGGTACAGCACGTGGGATTCCGAGGAGGACGCCGCGGAGTTCTTCTCGGCCTATTCCGCACTTCTTCAGGCCAAGCATTCCGGAGCCAAAAAGGAATCCAGCGCGCAGAAAATCCGGCTGGAATCCCCGACCGGCGCGCGCGCGGTCCTCGAGCATCGGGGAGCCGAAGTCTTGGCGCTGGACGGCGTGGACGAAGAGCTGGAAGGGAAGTTGAACGCCATCTGGTCGTGCGCCCGCAAGACGGAATTGAAAACCGTGGAGCGGGTTCCGCCGAAAAAATGAACCCGCCTTCGCGGATCATCGCCCTCCTGACGGACTTCGGGCTGCGCGATCCCTACGTCGCGGCGATGAAAGGCGCGATCCTCTCGATCCACCCGGACGCGCGCCTGGTGGACCTCAGCCATGACGTTCCGCCCCGGAATGTCGCCGCGGCCGCCTTCCTGCTTCGATCGTGCTATTCCACCTATCCGGACGGCACGTTGTTCGTGGCGGTGGTCGATCCCGGCGTGGGCACCTCACGGGCGATCTTGTGCGTCGAAACGGAGCGCCACCTGTTTCTGGCTCCGGACAACGGCCTTCTTTCCTTCCTGGACAAGCCGGTTCGCATCCGGCGCGTGACGAACCGCCGGCTCATGCGGGCGGACATCGCGGCGACGTTTCACGGCCGCGACGTCTTCGCGCCCGTGGCGGGGCATCTCTCGCGGGGACTGGAGATCGCGCGCGTCGGGCCGCCCGCGCGCGCCATGAAGAAGCTCCGCCGGCCGGCGCCCCGGATTCACCCGTCGGGGGACATGACCGGAGAAGTGGTGGCGATCGACCGATTCGGGAATCTGATCACGAACCTCCCGCGCCAGCGGCTAGCTCGATCGGGATCGTGGTGGTTTCAGGCCGGAACCTGGCGCATCCGCGGATTGTCGCGAACGTACGGCGACGGCGAACCGGGGCGGCCCTTGGCGCTCATCGGCTCCGGAGGCCTGTTGGAGATCGCCGTCGCCGGGGGCAACGCCGCGGAAGCGTCCGGCGCGCGCATCGGAGATCCCGTTCACGCCGCGCGGGGTTCGCCGCCGGCCGGGCCGGTCGCGCCGGCGCGGGTGGCGCAGCTCGAGACGAACCTGGACAACGCGTCGGGGGAGCTGGTCGGGTGGCTCTTCGAACGGCTCTTCGAAGACGGCGCGTTGGACGTGTTCGCGACGCCGATCCAGATGAAGAAAAACAGGCCGGGTATCATGGTGTCCGTACTGGCGCCGCTGGATCGGGCCCGCGACCTGGAGCGGCTGCTGCTCCGCGAATCGCCCACGTTCGGGGTGCGACACCGGATCGTGGAGCGGACGGTCCTGGACCGCGCCGTGCGGGTGGTCCGCACGAGGTACGGGCCGATCCGCTGCAAGGTGGGCCGGCTGGAGGGGAGCGCAATCCACGTCTCGCCCGAATACGAGGACGTTCGCCGGGCGGCGCGCCGGCACGGCGCCGCGTGGGAGGCCGTCTACCGCGACGCCCTCGCCCGTTACAAATAATTCTCAAAACTTATCGTAACACCATGTATGCGGATGTGCTGCTTCCGTTGCCGGTGGACCGCGCCTTCACCTACCGCGTTCCCGAGACGCTCCGCGAAACGCTTCAGCCGGGACATCGGGTCCGCGTGCCGTTCCGCGGCCGAGCACTGACCGGCACGATCGCCGGACTTCTTCGCGCGCCGCCCCCCTTTCCGGTCCGGGACATACAGGGGACGGTCGATCCCGAGCCGCTGCTGGACGCCAAGCTTCTGGAGCTGGGCCGATGGATCGCCAACACGTATCTGTGTTCCTGGGGCGAAGCCCTCGACGCCATGCTTCCTCCCGGCGTGCGGCGGCCCGCGACCGGCCGAGCGCCCCTCGCGGTTCGCCTCGCCGTCGACCCGCCTTCTCCGCTGAAGCGGGAGGCGCAGCAGCGCCTCGTCGACGTGCTCCGTCAGGCTTCCGAGCCGGTGCCCGTTCGAACGTTGCTGGCGTCGGCCCATTGCTCGGCCGCGCCGCTGAAGACGCTGATCCGCCGGGGCATCGCGGAGACCGTCGCGGCGCGTCCGGACGTGGATCTGATGGAGGCGCCTGAAGCCGCCGGCGCCCAGGACGTCACCCTTACGTCCGACCAGGCGCGCGCCCTGGAGACGATCGCCGCGGCGCTGGGCGGCGCGCCGCCGCGGGGGGTGCTGCTTCACGGCATCACGGGCAGCGGCAAGACGGAAGTCTACTTGCGGGCGATCCGGCGCGCCGTCGACACCGGCCGGCAGGCCATCGTTCTGGTGCCCGAGATCGCGCTGACCCCGCAGACGGTGGCGCGCTTCCGGGTGCGGTTTCCCAGGATCGCGGTCCTGCACAGCTTCCTCTCGGACGGGGATCGCGCCCGACAATGGCGGGCGGCGCGCGCCGGCGAGGTGGACGTCGTCATCGGCGCCCGCTCCGCGGTGTTCGCGCCGGCCCGGCGCCTGGGGCTGATCATCCTCGACGAAGAGCATGAACCCGCGTACAAGCAGGAGAGCCAGCCCCGGTACCACGCCCGCGATGTCGCGCTGCGCCGCGCGGAGCTGGAGGGCGCCGCCGCCGTGTTGGGCAGCGCCACGCCGTCGCTGGAGTCGCTGCACGCCGCGCGAACGGGGCGCCTGCGCCTGGCCCGACTGCCCCGGCGCATCGGAGAACGCCCGCTTCCTCCGGTGCAGATCGTGGACATGGCCGCCGAGCGGCGCGACATCAAACGCTATCCTCTGATCTCGCGCACGCTGGAAAACGCGGTGAAGGAGGCGGTGGCGCGTGGCGAACAGGCGATCCTGTTTCTCAACCGGCGCGGATACGCCACCGTCATCCGCTGCCGCCGCTGCGCGTATATTCTGCGCTGCGCGCGCTGCGACCTGGCGCTCACCTTCCACAAGGCCGATCACCTGGTGGAATGCCACGCGTGCGGATCCCGCAAGCCCCTTCCGGACCTCTGCCCCGAATGCGCCGTCGGAACGCTGTGGCACTTCGGAGTCGGCACGGAAAAGATCGAGGAGGAAGTGCGCCGGCGCCTCCCGGAAGCGGCCGCCGTCCGCATGGACAGCGACCGCATGAAGACGCGGCGCGACTATCGCGAAGCGCTGGGCGGCCTGTGGACCGGCGCGACCGACGTGATCGTCGGCACGCAGATGATCGCCAAGGGGCTCGACGTCCCCAACGTGACGGTGATCGGCGTCGTGAACGCCGACACGGCCTTCTATCTGCCCGATTTCCGCGCCGCGGAGCGGACGTACCAGCTCTTGACCCAGGTCGCGGGACGCGCGGGTCGCGGTCCCAAGGGAGGGCGCGTCATCGTGCAAACGCTCAATCCGACCCACTTCGCCATCGCGTGCGCCGCGGCGTACGACCTCGACGGGTTCGCGGACCGCGAGCTGGCGAACCGGAAGGAACTGGGCTACCCGCCTTACACCCGCCTGGTGCGGATCCTGATTCAAGGAACGCGCGAGCCCGCCGTGCGGGCCGCCGCCGACAAGCTGAAGGCCCTGCTTGAACCTCGGCTGCCGCCGGTCCTCGTCCACACGCTCGGCCCGGTCCCCGCGCCGATCTACCGGATCAAGGGCCGCTATCGGATGCAGTTTCTGTTGAAGGCCGCCGACCTGGAGCCGGTGCGCGCGGCGATCCGCGAGGCGTTCGCGCGGGTCAAAGGATCGAGGACGCTCCAAGTGATCGCGGACGTGGATCCGGTGGGGATGATCTGAAAGCTGGTAGCTGGTAGAGGGCTACAAGCTACGAGCTACTTCTTCAACGCCTCAAGTTGCATCCGCCGCAACTCTCCGGCCCCCTTCTCCGCCAGCTTGTAAAGCTGCATGAGCTTGGAAGTATCGAACGGTGTCTTTTCCGCCGTGCCTTGGATCTCGACGATCAGTCCCTTGCCGGTGAGCACCACGTTCATGTCGATGTCCGCCTTCGAATCCTCCTCGTAGCACAGATCGAGCATCGGCTCGCCCTTCAGCACGCCCACGCTGACCGCGGCCACGGAATCCTTGACCGGGACGGCCGGGAACTTGAGGCCTTGGGCTTCCAGATCGCGGATCGCGTCCACCAGGGCGACGTACGCGCCCGTGATGGCCGCGGTGCGCGTCCCGCCGTCGGCCTCGATCACGTCGCAATCGATCCACAACGTCCGTTCCCCCAGGAGCTCCAGATCCACGACGGCACGGATCGACCGGCCGATGAGCCTCTGAATCTCGCTGGTGCGGCCGTCCACCTTGCCGCCGCGCTCGCGGGGCTTGCGTTCCGGCGTCGAGGCGGGGAGCATCCCGTATTCCGCCGTGATCCATCCCTGGCCTCGCCCCTCCAGCCAGGACGGCACCGAATGCTGGATCGTCGCGGTGCACAGGACCCGCGTGGCGCCGAACGCGACGAGCACCGACCCCGGAGTATGCTCCAGGAAATGGCGTTGAAACGTCACGGGGCGGAGCTGATCCGGGGCGCGGCTATCCGAACGCGGCACGTTATTCCTCCTCCGTCGGCTCCCGCCGCGACCGGTCGCGGGCGAGATCGTCGATCAGTTTGGTGACCTTCATGGTCTTGTCGATGGAATCGTCTCGGACGAAGCGGATTTCCGGGGAATGGCGCAGGCGCAGGCGGCGCGAAAGCTGAGCTTGAACGAACCCCTCGGCGTGGCGCAAGCCGGCCATCGTGAGGCGTTTGTCCTTCTCCGCCCCCATCACGGACACGAACACCTTCGCGTGCCGGTAGTCGTCCGAGACGACCGCCCGGGTGACGGTCAGGAAACCCCGGCGCGGATCTTTCACCTCGTAGAGCAGGATCTGGCTCACTTCCTTGACGATCTGGGCGGACAGCTTTTCTTTGCGGTACGGGATCGCCATCGCGATCATCCTCCGAATGTCTCCGTCTGCGCGTCGACGACCTGGACGCCCCCGAAATAACGCACGAAGGTTTCCACGCTCGACAGCACGCTATGGATGAACGGGGTGTCGGTCCCCACGGCGGCCATGCCCAGCTCCGCCAGATGCCATTCGTCCTGATCCCCCACTTCCGCGACGGAGATGTGGAATCGGTTCGTGATCTGATCTTTCAGGCTCTTGATCACGCGCCGCTTCTCCTTGAGGGAGTGAGCGTCCCGAAGATGCAGGCGAACGCGCAGGGTGCCGATGATCACAACGAAGTCCGAAGTCCAAGGTCCAAAGTCCGAAGTCACGGAAGAGACGGAACGCACGGAGATGAATTCACCACGGAGGCACGGAGAAGATTTAAGGAGATAAGGAGATGTCGGAGATGCGGAGATATTTGGGGGAGGGAGTCCTTCTTCCAACATGATGTTCCGATCTCCCTATCTCCAAAATCTCCCAATCTCCTAAACTTTTCTCCGTGACTCCTTGCCTCCGTGGTTTGTTCTTTCCGCGAACTCCGTCTCCTCGGTGCCCTCACTTATTCAGCTTGCGGGCGACTTTCTGGATCTGGAACGACTCGAGGATGTCGCCCGGCACGACGTCGTCGTGGCCCGCCAGCTTCACGCCGCACTCGTAGCCTTCCACGACCTCGCGCACGTCGTCCTTGACCCGCTTGAGCGACTCCAGCTTCCCCGTCCATGCCACCTTGCCGTTGCGGATCAGCCGGACCTGGCTCGATCGCTCGATCTTGCCGTCCGTCACCGCGCAACCCGCGACGGTGCCGACGCGGGAGATGCGGAACACTTGCTTGACGGTCACGTGGCCGGTCTTGACCTCGACTTCCTCGGGTTCGAGGAGCCCTTCGAGCGCGGCTTTCATCTCCTCGATGGCCTTGTAGATCACGTCGTAGAGGCGGATGTCCACGCCCTTCTCCTTGGCGAGCTGCCGCGCGCGTTCCTCGGGCTGGACGTTGAACCCGATGATGAACGCGTCCGCCGCGTCCGCCAGGAGGACGTCGCTCTCGTTGATCGCGCCGACGCCGACGTGCAGGAGCCTCAATTTCACTTCCTCGGTGGACAGGTTCTGGAGGGATTCCTTGAGCACCTCGGCGGACCCCTTGACGTCCACTTTCAGGATGACGCGCACCTCCTTGAGGTGCCCCGACTCGATCTTGGAGAAGAGATTCTCCAGCGTGAGGTGCTGCCGCTCGGCGATGGCCGCGTGGCGATCCCGCTTGGCCCGCTCCTCGGCGATGCCGCGGGCCGTCTCGATTTCGGCGACGACCAGGAACCGGTCGCCCGCGTCGGGCACCTCGACCAGGCCGCTCACCTCGACCGGCGTCGAGGGGCCGGCTTCGGAGACCATGCGTCCCTCGGAATCATGCATCGAACGCACGCGGCCGTACGCGCGGCCCGCGAGGAGGATGTCCCCTTTGCGCAGCGCGCCGTTTTGCACCAGGAGCGTCGCCACGACGCCGCGGTCTTCCGTCTTGCGGGCTTCCAGCACCGCTCCGGACGCCGACCGTTTCGGATTGGCCTTCAACTCGAGCAACTCCGCTTCCAGCGAGAGCATCTCGACCAGATGATCGACCCCCGCGCCCGTCAAGGCCGACACCTCGCAGCACACCGTGTCTCCGCCCCACTCTTCCGGATTGAGCCCGACGGAGGCGAGCTGCCCTTTCACCTTGTTGGGATTCGCCTGCGGCTTGTCGCACTTGTTGATCGCCACGACGATCTTCACGTCCGCCGCTTTCGCGTGATTGATGGCCTCCTCCGTCTGGGGCATCATGCCGTCGTCCGCGGCCACCACGATGACCGCCACGTCGGTGACGTTGGCCCCGCGCGCCCGCATCGCGGTGAACGCCTCATGGCCCGGCGTATCCAGGAAGACCACCGACTTGCCGTCGCGGGTGACGACCTTGGACGCGCCCATGTGCTGCGTGATGCCGCCCGACTCGCCGGCCGCGACCTGGGTGTTCCGGATCCGGTCCAGAAGGGACGTCTTGCCGTGGTCGACGTGACCCATGAATACCACGACAGGCGCTCTGGGCGTCAAGTCTTCCGGACGGTCTCCCTCTTCCGCCGCCGCCAGCACCGACTCCTCCTCCGTTTTCGTCTTCACGATCTTCACCTTCGGACGATTGAAGTCGAGCGCCAGGGCGATCACCTGGTCTTCGTCGAGCATATGATTGATGGAGGCCATCACGCCCTTGCCCATCAGGTTGCGGATGACGGCGGCCGCTTTGATGCCCAGCGATTCGCAGAACTCCTTGATGGACACCGGAGCGGCCAGTTCGATCTCGCGCTGCTCGATGGGGATCACCGTCGGCTTGGGCCGCGGGGGCTGGACGATCGGCCGGAACGCGGCCGGGGGCACGCGCGGCCGCGGACGGACCTGGGGCCGGGGCGGCGCGGCGGAGGGTTTGCTGCGGACCACCACGTGGCGGTGGGCTTTGTCTTCCCGCTGCTGCTTCTCCCGATCGAGGGCCGCCGCTTCGGCCGCGCGCAGGACGCGAACTTGGTGCTCGGCGCCGATGACCTTGTCCACATCGATGAGCGGATTTCGCGTTTCAGCCGCGATCGCGGCGCGCTCCTCCGGCGTCAATCCCAGATGGCCCGCCGGGGGCGCCTTGGGCTTCTCCGCCGTCTTGGCGCCCACGTCGCTGAGGCGGAATTCCTGGACGACCTTGGACTTGCGGGCGGCTTTCGCGGCCTCGATCTTGACCGCCTCCTCCGCCTTCTTGGCTTTCTCTTCTTCTTTCTCTTCCTCTTTCGGCGCGGCCGCCGTCGCGACGGCCGCCCGTTTGGTCTTCTTCTTCAACTCGCCTTCGGCCCCGGCGGCCGACGGTTCCTTCTTCTTGCGTTCAGGCTTCGGCGCCGCCGCCCGCGCCGCCTCCTGGGCGGCTAGATCGAGGACGATGTGCTCATAGCGCTCTTTCAGTTCGCCCTTCAAGTTCCGGCGGTGGGGCAGCTTGGCGCGAATCTGCGCCGCCGAGCGCGCGTCCACCTCCCCGCGGGGGTTGGGAATCGGAATCCCCACGGAGTGGTCCTTGACCATCTCCACCAGTTCGGCGGCTTTGTATCCCAAATCCTTGGCCAGTTCCGCGACGCGCATAGCTTCCGTTCACATGTTCGGGGTCTGATCCGATTCCGCGGGCCGTTCCTGAGGCGGCTCGGAGACGGGAGCGTCCGCCTCGCCGCCCGAGGGCGGCACCGCCGCCGGCGCTTCCGCCGGCGGAGGCTGGGTGTCCGCTCCCAACTCGTAAATGTCGATCTCCCAGCCGGTCAGCTTGGAGGCGAGCCGCACGTTGCGGCCTCCCTTTCCGATCGCTTGCGAGAGTTCGTCCTTGGCGACGTAGACGGTCGCCCGATGTTCGCTCTCGTTGAGCTGCACGTCCGCCACCTCGGCGGGCTTCAGCGCATGCCGGACGAGATCCTTGGGCACGTCGCTCCAGCGGACGATATCCACGTTTTCCCCGTTCAATTCGTCCACCACATTGCGGATCCGGCTGCCGCGGACGCCGACGCAGGCGCCCAGGCAATCCACGCGCGCGTTGGTCGACGTCACGGTAAGCTTGGTGCGATATCCCGGCTCCCGCGCGATCCCTTTGATGACGACCGTGCCGTCGGCCACTTCGGGGACCTCCAGTTCGAACAACCGCCGGACGAAATCCTCGTGAGACCGCGACAGGTAAATGCGGATCCGCGTCCCCTTCTTCTCGACTTCGACGATGTAGGCGCGAAGCCGCTCCCCGATGCGGTAGTTTTCCCCCGGGACCTGCTCGCTGCGCAGCATCGTCGCCTCGGCCTTCTCGCCGATCTTGCACAGAAGGTGGGGACCATCATAGCGAACGACCGTGGCGGTGACGATATCCCCTTTCTTGTGGGCGTATTCGTGATAGACGGTGTCGCTTTCCGCCTCCCGGAGCTTCTGGACGAAGATCTGCCGGGCCTGCTGGTAGGCGATGCGTCCCAGCAGGGACGCATCGATGGGAATCCCCTGGTCCGAAGCCGTGATTTGTCCCGTCGCGCGGTCGATCCTAACGGCCGGAAGCTCCTCCAAATTGAGGTGCTTCTTGGTGGCTTGCGCCAACGCCTGCTCGATGGACTCGAAGATTATATCCTTGTCTATGGATTTGTCCCGATGGATCGCGTCCACGATCCGCAGCAATTCGCCGTTCATGGTTCACTCCACCCCCGAGTTCCGAACTACGGCCTCCGGAACCGGCGGGGTGATGTCGCGGCCCCCGGCGCATCAGATGCGGCCCATCTGAAAAAAAAAGTGGGTTGATCCCACTTTCCTCGTCGCCTAACCTGTGATTTAGCCGAGATTACACGCAAGCTTATTATAGGGGGGAACCGGCCCAAGTCAAGGCGCCTCCAAGCGCGTCCAGCGGGGGCGGGCGCCTTGCCGCCATCCCGATACGGTACTATAATTGAACATCGCCCCCATGATCTTCTTATCCCTTCCCTGGATCTTGCTGCCTGGGTTGGGACAGATTCACCTGGGATTTCCGGCCAAAGGAGTGGTCTTGTTCGCGTCGTTCGCCCTGCTCCTGAACGGTTATCTGATCATCCCCCTGGTGGCCGATCAGCTCGTGATTCGCGTGATCCTGGGAATCCTGACCGCCGGATTTTGGCTCGTCTCGGCCGTCGACTTCATCTGGCTGCGCCTGCACATCCGGCCCATGCCTCGAAGACATCATGACGAAATCGATTAAGGACCACTGCGGACTGTTCGGCGTCTTCGGCATTCCCGATGCGGTAGAACGGACCTATTTGGGCCTCTATGCCCAGCAGCATCGGGGCCAGGAGAGCGCCGGCATCGCCTCCATCCAGGAGGACCGGCTGGCGTTCCACAAGGGCATGGGCCTCGTCTCCGACGTCTTCAGCCGCGAACAGCTCGCCCGCTTGGCGAGCCACGCGGCCATCGGCCATGTCCGCTACTCGACCACCGGGTCCAGCAACGTCGCCAACGCCCAGCCGCTGGTCGTGGATTCCGCTCGCCGCATGATCGCCGTGGCGCATAACGGCAATCTCGTCAACAGCGCCCTCCTCCGGCAGGAGCTGGAGCAGCAAGGGCATTTCTTCCCGATCTTCCATACCACCACGGACACGGAGATCGTCCTCTATCTGGTGGCGCGCCATCCGGATCTGATGAAAGGGCTCAAACAGGCGCTGAACGCGGTCCAGGGCGCCTATTCGCTGCTGTTTCTCACGCCGACCGCGCTGATCGCCGCGCGCGATCCGCAGGGATTCCGCCCCCTCGTGCTCGGGAAGATCCCCGCCCACAACGGGCGCGCGGAGGTCTGGGCGGTCGCGTCCGAGACGTGCGCGTTCGACCTGAACAAGATCGAACGCGTCCGCGACGTGGAGCCCGGAGAAATCATCATCGTGGACAACAACGGCTTGCGCTCGGAACGGACCCGGCCCGCCTCCAAATGCCATCCGGCCCACTGCATGTTCGAGCACGTCTACTTCGCCCGGCCGGACAGCGTGGTCCACGGCGACCTGGTTCATCGGGTGCGGAAGAATCTCGGGCGCTTCCTGGCCAAGGAACATCCGGTGAAAGCGGATCTCGTGACGCCCATCCCGGATTCCGGAACCTCGGCGGCGCTGGGATTCGCCGAGGCGTCGGGGATCCCCTTCGAGATGGCGTTCATGCGCAACCATTACGTGGGGCGGACCTTCATCCAGCCGCGGCCCGACGACCGCTGTTCCAACGTGGAGATCAAGCTCAGCGTCATCCGGGAAGTCGTCCAGGGAAAGCGGGTCGTCGTGGTGGACGACTCGATCATCCGCGGGACGACCTCGCGCTCGCGCATGCGGCTCCTGCGCGAGGCGGGCGCGAAGGAGGTACACTTGAGGGTCTCGTGCCCGCCGACCAAGCACCCCTGCTACTACGGCATCGACTTTCCGGATCCCAACGAGCTCGTGGCGAACCAGAAGTCGGTGGCCGAGATTCAACGACACCTCGGCGTGGATTCCCTGGGCTACCTGAGCCTTGAGAAGATGCTCTCGGCCGTATCGCTTCCGCCGGATCGCTACTGTACCGCGTGCTGGTCGGGCGAGTACGCCGTGCCGCCGGTGGACCGGATGGCGAAGAATCGGTTGGAAACGCGGTAGGGAGGAGTCCCGAGTCAAGAGTCATGAGTCGCGAGTCCGGAGCCGAGGACGCGGCTCGCATCTCCTGATCCCCGACGGCCTCAGGCCTCAGGACTCATGACTCGCGACTCGCGACTCGTGACCGACAAGGAAACACGATGCCCATCACCTACATAGACGCCGGGGTCGATCAGACGAAGAAAGACCAGGCGGTCGAGTCGATCCTGAAGGCGGCGCGCCGGACGCACGGTCCGGGCGTGATCGACATTCCCTGGGGTTTCGCCGGCCTGTATTCGCTCAAGTCCTCGCCGCTGTTCGATCGCTCCTACCGCCACCCCTTGCTGGTCGCCTGCACGGACGGCGTGGGAACGAAGCTCAAGATCGCTCAAGCCATGGGCCGGCACGATACGGTCGGGATCGACTGCGTGGCGATGAGCGTGAACGACCTCATCGTGACCGGCGGGCGGCCGCTTTTCTTCCTCGATTACATCGGATGCGGAAAAGCGGACCCGGACCTGCTGCGGGCGCTGGTCCGCGGGCTGGTGGACGGATGCCTCGAATCCGAATGCGCCCTCCTGGGAGGCGAAACGGCTGAGATGCCCGGCATTTACGCGGCCGGCGACTACGACCTGGTCGGATTCGCCGTGGGCGTGGTGGAGAAATCCCGCCTGGTGGACGGAAGCGCGGTCAAGGCGGGCGATGACGTGATCGGTCTCGCGTCGAGCGGAATCCATTCCAACGGCGCGTCGCTGGCGCGCAAGATCCTTTTCGAGGTCCACGGGAAGGACGTGCGCGAATCCGTCCCCGAACTGGGCGGAACGCTCGGCGATACGCTGCTCGCGCCGACGCGGATCTATGCGCGTGCGATCAAGGAGGTCCTGAGGCGATACAAGGTGAAGAAAGCGGTGAAAGCCATCGCCCATATCACCGGCGGAGGAATGATCGAAAACATCCCGCGGGTGCTTCCCGCGGGATGCGCCGTGGAACTTCGCGAGGGCGCCTGGCCGGTCCCGCCGATTTTCCCTTATCTGGCGCGGCTGGGAGAGGTTCCGCGGGACGAGATGTTCCGCGTCTTCAACATGGGCGTGGGCCTGGTGTTGATCGTCTCTCCCGCCTCGACCGGCGCCATTCTGCGGACGCTGCGCCGGCGGGGGGAGAAAGCCTGGGTCATCGGCAAGGTGATTCGAGGAGCTCAGGAAGTGCGGATTCTACCGCCATGAAGGCCTGATTCCCGATGTCCGATATCCGATGTCTTCGGAAATTGGAAATCGGACATCGGGAATCGGATATCGGGCATTTGCGAGGTTTCCAACGAAACATTCGTCTTGAAATACAATCGGACGTGGAGGTCTGCATGAAAATGCCGTTGCTGTTCGTCTTAGCGGCCGCGGGGATCTTGCTGGGCTGCTCGGGAAGCGGGAGGAAGGACGGACCGGGCGACCGGATCTCCGACCTGGAGGATCGGGTCCAGATCAAGATGGACAAGGAGCACGCCACCGCGCAAATGCTGACCGAAAAGGTGATCAAGCTGGAGAACCGGATCAGCGCGCTGGAGAGCGAGCGGGATCTGCTCAAGGTGGACATCCGCCGCCTGCAAGAGAAAGTAGCCATCCTCCAGGCGACCGGCCCGGCCGCGGCCCAACCTCCGCCGAGCGGACCCGGCGGGCCCACGCTGGCCGAGACCTCGGCGAAGATCGACGCCGCATTGGAACGGCTCAAGAACGGCGGCTCCGTGGAGGAAGCGACCAAGGAGCTGGTGCCGCTGTCTCGCTACTCGGCGCCGCGAATGGCGGAAGCCCTCGGGCAACATCTGACCGACGTGCGGTTCACCAAGGCTCTGGAGGAAATCCTGGCCAAATGTCCGCCGGAGGATTTGAAAAATCCGCTGGCGGACGCGGCGAAAGACCGCGTCCGCCGCGCCGCGGCGGCGCGCATCGTCGGGGCGGTCGGGAATGCGGAGCTTTCCGGCATCCTGGAGCCCTACATCGGTGAGGCGAGCCCGGTCAATCAGGTCGAGATCGGCAAGGCGCTTCTGGCGTGCCGAAACCGGATGGGCGTTCCGCCGCTCTTGAAAGCACTGCGCGCGCCGAACTCCGACACCCGCTTCGTGGCGCTCCTGGAGCTCCGGCCCCTGGCCAAGCAAACGTTCGGATACGACTTCAACAAAGGTCCGGAGGAAAACGCCGAAGCGCTCCAGGCCTGGGACGCGTGGTGGGAGAAGGAGGGGGCGAAGCTGTTCGAATAATGAGTTAGAAGTCCGTAGTTCGGTGTTTGAGGTCCGACCGGCGGATTCAAAATTCACCCGCTCGGCGAATCCACCTTCCCGGCCGCACGCGTCGCTTTCCCGCACATGATGGAGGACCATGACCTTCTTGCGTGGTATCTTGGGTTCGGGAAAGCAAGAAGCGTCGCCATGACCAGCCCTCATACGGAAGCCTCTCTTCTCGCGGAGCTGCGGAGGGACCGGATGCGCTCGGACGACCTGGCAGCGGTTCTGCGAAAACTCAAGGATCGACTCGAGGGAGAGGGGATTCCGTTCGCGCTGATCGGGGCGCTCGCGCTGAGGCACTTCGGCTACAAGCGCTACACCGAGGACATCGATCTTCTGACGACGCCGCAAGGCCTGGATCGAATCCATGACCGCCTCGTCGGGCGCGGATTGGTTCCGCGCGCCCGCGGCCTTCGCAAACGCCTTCGAGACGTCGAGTACCGGGTCGACATCGATATCGTGACCTCCGGCGAACACGCGGGATCAGATGCCAGCCCCGTGGTGTACCCCGAACCCGGTTCAAAGCGCTTCCGCACGATGGGCGGCCTCCGCGTCCCGGATCTGCCCACGCTCGTCGCCTTCAAACTGGCGTCGGGGATCTAGGGGCGCCGCGAACGGGATCTAAGCGGGCCGACGTAATTTCCTGCACCCCCCTCCCGAATTGGCCGATAAACCCTGTAGACCAGATTGGAGAGGGTAGCCGTGGTGCAGAGAGAGGGGACGATTCAGCTTACGCT